>JAWQFQ010000064.1:7844-42019 GCA_035967975.1 Scytonema sp. PMC 1070.18 | reverse complement strand
GACACGCAAGAAAATGGGGCTGGCTTATTACTACGAATACTCGTGGGTGCCCTTTGATTAACCAAACCAAGCCTGCCCCATTTTCTAGGGGACAATGAAAGGGAGGCATTTTGGGGCGATAAATGCTCAATATTGTCAATAAAATCCGAATCAATCGCCCCAAAATGCCAAGGTTGTCCTGTTTTGTCTAGGAAAAATGTAGCGGGGATAATGGTGGATGTGAAATGTGCATGCTACTGACGAGAAGACTTTTAAAACATCCTCTAAGAGCCTCGCGATCTATTTTGGTAGAATTGCTAACGTTACAATTTGAAAATTTTAATGGCGTTCACTTCTATGAGTTCTACCAATTCTCCCAACAATCAAGTTTATCCGGTTATTTGGCACAATGACTCTGTATCGCTGATTGACCAAACTAGCTTACCAGGGGAGTATGCTTTCGTCGAAATCAGCCGTTGCGAAGATATGGCGCAGGCTATTAAAACCATGATTGTTCGCGGAGCACCAGCAATTGGTGTAGCTGCTGCTTACGGAATGTATCTTGGAGCAAGGGAAATTGAGACGAACAAACGTGATGAATTCTTGACACGATTGGAGAAAGTGGCGGAACTGCTACGTTCTACCCGTCCAACAGCCGTCAACTTGTTTTGGGCTATCTCACGTATGATGAAGATTGCTTATGAGACTTTTGGAACAGTAGACGACATTAAAGAAACATTGTTACAGACTGCTCAAACAATTAATGCAGAAGATTTACAGACTTGTTATGCGATTGGTGATAATGGTTTGAAAGTCTTGCCGAATACTCGAGAAAAACTTACCATTCTCACCCATTGTAATGCCGGAGCGTTAGCAACTGCAGGCTACGGTACTGCTTTAGGTGTGATACGTTCCGCCTTTCGAGAAGGACGCTTAACACGTGTGTTTGCTGATGAAACTCGTCCTCGTTTACAAGGTGCAAAATTAACCGCTTGGGAATGCGTTCAAGAAGGTATTCCGGTAACGGTGATTGCAGACAGTATGGCGGCTCATTGTATGAAGCAGGGTTTGATTGATGTCGTTGTTGTTGGTGCTGATAGAATTGCTGCTAATGGAGATACAGCAAATAAAATAGGCACTTATAGCCTTGCACTTGTCGCTAAAGCGCATAATGTTCCATTTTTTGTGGCTGCACCTCTCTCTACTATCGATTTTTCTCTATCTGATGGCAGTAAAATTCCCATTGAAGAGCGCAATCCAGAGGAAATATACAAAGTTGGAGACACTATCCTCACACCATCATTAGGTGTGGACTTTTACAACCCGGCTTTTGATGTTACCCCTGCTGAGTTAATTGCAGGAATTATTACGGAGAAGGGTACCTTGGCTCCAAATGAGTTAAAAAAATTACATGAAAAGCAAGTTGCATAAGGAAAACAGTTCTATGAGTAGCAACATCGAAGGAAAAGTCGTCGTTATCACAGGTGCGAGCAGTGGTTTGGGCGAGGCGACCGCCCGACTTCTTTCCGCCAAACACAGGAGTTCAAAACGATGCAAAAACGCAAACTTGGAAATACCAATCTGGAAGTCTCGGCGATCGGACTCGGCTGCATGGGTATGAGTTTTTCCTATAGTCCACCCAAAGACACCCAGGAGATGACCGCTCTGCTCAGAGCCCTGTAGATCGTGGCATCACCTTCTTTGACACCGCTGAGGTCTATGGACCTTTTTTGAATGAAGAACTAGTGGGTGAAGCCCTCGCTCCCTGCCGCGACCTGGTGGTGATCGCTACCAAATTCGGGTTCGACATCAGTCCGAATTCTGATCCTCGTGGGATGACGGGTTCGTCCGGTCTGAATAGCCGACCGGAGCATATTAAGGAAGCTGTGGAAGGTTCGCTCAAGCGGCTCAAGGTGGAGGCGATTGATTTGCTCTATCAGCACCGGGTTGACCCAGACGTGCCAATCGAAGACGTGGCGGGAGCGGTAAAAGAACTCATTCAGGCAGGTAAGGTAAAGCACTTCGGACTTTCGGAAGCAGGAGTGCAAACTATTCGTCGCGCCCATGCCGTCCAGCCCGTTACGGCGCTTCAGAGTGAATACTCCCTGTGGTGGAGAAAGCCTGAAGCGGAAGTGATACCGACGTTGGAGGAACTCGGCATCGGACTTGTGCCCTATAGCCCGCTGGGTAAAGGCTTTCTCACGGGCAAGATCGACGAAAACGCGACCTTTGACGTACCCCCGTTAACGATCCATCAAGCCAAACATACTTCGGTTAGGGACAAGCTAGTAGTGGGTTGGAAGTCCCCGACACTAAACTTAATTTTTACGAGGCTAAATCAGTACCTCACGGAGAAGTACGCCTTCGCTGGTATCACTCACGAGTCACTAGGGAACTAAGAAGAGTTTACGTATATACTCGCATCAGATGAAATTAAAAAATTTGCAAATTCTGCTCGAAGTGCATCTAAAGAAATACAAAATTGGGCAAATGAGACTACTAATTCGGTGAGTTTAATAAATCAACTTATTACCGAGTTACAAAAACTGGCTAATTATATTTCATATCAAAGAGGGAAAAGTCCATGAAATCGAGCTTAAATTCCCTTAAACATGCAGAAATGTTTGCTCTTTTAGCAATGGTTTTTTTGTTGATGATTGGCTATCTTCAAGAGAAACTGACTTCGTCAAGACCACCGGAGGAACCTCCAATAATTCTAATACCTTCAGAGGATTTGTCTTTCGAGACGGCTCGTGCTTTTCCGAGACAGGGTTCTAATTATTTGAGGGATTATATTAAGAATGAAATTGTCCCACAAATTGAAAAGCAACTAAAACTTTATGACGTTAATATGCTTGAAATCATTGGTCATACAGATGGCAATCCTATCAGCGGAGTAGGTAATTTAGATAAAAATTTATTAAATGATTTAGCCAGATTAGATGCGAATCAAATTGAATTCAACGATTTAGTCACAAGATTTAAGAAATTAGAAGCAGGCTCAAATGCTGACTTAGGTTTAATTCGCGCTTTAATTGTGATTAAAACCTTGCAAGATTTACAAAAAACTGGAGAATGTAAATGTGAAGTTAAAGCCTTTCGAGCTTATTCTGCTGCACAACTTTATCTTTCAGGCAACAAACCTGAACCTGTACCTAGCAGTAGAAAAGATAATCCAAATCGGCGGCGTATTGAAATTCGATTTACCAAGTGGAATCCTAATTAGTTATAGCAGTCCTCAACGTACTATATCAATTAACAGGGGAATATTATGTCTGAGCAAGAAATTAAAGTAGGTTACGCTGAACCTGAATTTGTCGAAAACCCAGAAAATCGCTGTCCGGTAGTTTTGCTGCTAGATACTTCTTACTCCATGTCTGGCGAACGAATTCAAGAGTTGAATAAAGGAATAGAGCAATTTCAAGCTAGTATTGCCGAAGACGATCTTGCCGCTTTGAGGGTAGAGGTTGCTGTAGTTAAATTTGGAGGACAAGTTTCTGTAGTCCAAGATTTTGTTACTGTAGATAATTTTAATCCACCACAATTAACGGTAGCAGGGAATACTCCTATGGGAGCTGCGATTCAAAAAAGTTTAAATATCTTGGAAGAGCGTAAAAAAGTTTACAAAAATAATGGCATTGGATACTATCGTCCTTGGCTATTTTTAATTACTGATGGTGCTCCCACCGATCCTTGGGAGCAAGCTGCTCAAGGAATTCATGCTGCAGAAGAACAAAGGAAGTTATTATTTTTTGCAGTTGGTGTGCAAGGAGCAGATATGAAAATTCTCAAACAAATTGCTCCCGCACAACGTCCACCTATGTCTCTGAAAGGATTAAATTTTGAAGAACTATTTTTGTGGCTCAGTGCATCCCTTCAACGGGTATCCACTGGCGAAGTGGGTGAGATGAGATCTCTTCCTCCTGCTAGCGGTTGGGGTGAAGTTGCAACTTAAGCGATGAATTTATTTACTACTTCATATTTCCATTGAACAACGCTCAAAATAAAATAACTTTGTTGCCCAATGGAATATTTTCAATCAGCAACGCGATAAAAAAATCCGATTAAAATAGCCATCAAAGCGATTAATTGCAGGAGATTAGATATGCCTTGGAAAGCCACTGGAAAATCTGTAATTGGCACCCTGCATCAAAAGCATAATCTACCTTGTCAGGACTATAACGGTTATCGTATTCTTCGTGAAAATGAGATTATAGTGGGTTCTGTTGCTGATGGAGCTGGTAGTGCTAAATATTCTGAGCATGGCGCTAAAGTCACAGTTGAAACAGTGATTACCCAAATCACACAAAAACTGGAGAAGCTTCCAAACCTGCCAAATTCCTTCTTAGAATTGTTAGAATCTGGCGAAAATCAGATTGATTTATTCTACCGTACTTTAATACAAGAAATTCAAGAAAAATTATTAGAGAAAGCTCAACAGTTAAATTGCTCTCTAAAAGACTTGGCTTGTACATTAATTGCATTCATTGCCTCTGGTGAAGGAATGGTAGCATTACAAATTGGAGATGGTTTTTTAGTTACTCGTGCTGATGAAGAAACCGAGTATCGTTTGGTTTTTCAACCCTATAAAGGGGAGTTTACAAATGAAACCACATTTGTGACATCAACATTGGCACAAGAAACAATCCAGATTAAAATTTTAAAGCAAAAAACAGTTTTTATTTGTGCTGCTACAGATGGGTTAGAACGAGTTGCTATTCGCTTTATGGGATGGCAACCATTTGCACCGTTTTTCCAACCTCTAGAAAGTTTTATGAATAATTATATCCCAGAAGTTGCTACTTCATATGTAAGTTATATTGATTCTCAAAATCAAACTAATACTAAAAACCCAACAAAATTTGAACAAGATATTCCAGACTACGAGAAATCAGAATTGAAAGTTATGTCTAATCAAGATAATCAAGATCAGGATGAAAATCTCCCTTATTTAGAAAAATTTTTGATTTCCAATCGCTTAAATAAACACACTAATGATGACAAAACCCTTTTACTTTGTTTCTATCAACCTCTATAGTCATAAAATTGAAATATGCGACAGTTACTTGATTCAAATGGTCAGAATATCATTTTAGAAGCTCGAATCGCTAGTAGCGGAGAAGGAGAAGTCTGGAAAACTGATCGCTACATCAATGGTAAAAGACAACTTGCCAAAATATATCATCAAAATACTCTAACTCGCGATCGCATAACTAAGCTCAAACTGCTCACCACAAATGCTCCTGCCGATCCTAACGCAAACCAAGGTCATATTTCCTTCGCTTGGCCAAAATCTTTAATTTTCAATAATCAAAACTCAGCAGTTGGATTTCTGATGCCAGAAATTTCAAAGGCAGATAATTTAGTGAGATATTGTAGTCCCAAACTACGTAAAAAGAACCGTTTGAATATCAATTGGTATTTCTTACATACAGTAGCACTCAATATTGCATCGATCATCCAAGCTATTCACCAATATCGTCCTTATGAAACCGTTTTGTGGGTTCGCGCATATAATGAAATTTGTTGCACATAAAGTGAAATAATTAGAACAGAATTTCAAGACTTCGGTGCTATTTGTCGCCCATAAAATGAAATTTGTTGCACATAAAGCGAAATTTGGTTCAGAGACTAACGGAAAAATCAGGGTTTTAGCCTGAATGAACTAGTCTATAAACAGGACTATTTAATAGCGATCGCTCAGGCTAAGCAACTAGTATAAACTTAAGTCACGAGAGTCAGAGTGACAAAAAATTGTAAAAACTCTTATGCTCTGGTAAACAGAGCGATTTTAAGCAAAAGAAGGGGGAAATTTCATTTTAGGAGCAACAAATTTCACTTTATGTGCGACAAATGGCTCAAACCCTTGAAACTGCGTGATAAGAATTTCGCTTTATGTGCGACAAATTTCACTTTATGCGCGAACCCACAGACTTTTGGACTGTGCCAGATAAGTTACATCCTTTTAGTGTTCGCGGATAATAACCGCGAACACTTCTTTTTTGTCCAAAGTCCAAATTTTTACGTTAGCCATTTTCATTAACTTAGAGTTATTGAGAATTCGTTGGTGGAGAAAGTCACGTTATTTAGCAGTTTGAGGACTTCCCGTGAAAAGTCAGGATTTCTATATGGATAATAAAACAGCGCATGAAGCCTTAGAAAAAGCTGGCATCAAACACGTTTGGATTACTGGTTCTGGTGGACATGAGTGGCAAGTTTGGCGCAGATATCTGCATACTTTTGTTCCTCAGCTTTTTCAGTTACAACCTTAAGATTTTGATAGACAAAAATTAATACAAGTGGTACGAGTGTCATCCCGCACCTCGAATTGGGGCTAATAAATCATCAACCCACAGCAAGTCCGCTTCGGATAGTTTTGGCGGGGGGACGGGCTGATGATAATCAATGCGGACATGGTAGCTACCGCGATCGTAAACACCTAGCACAATGGCTTGTAAATCAACGGCTAATTCTGAATCTCCGGGTTTGAGGGGTAATGGGAAACTGGGGATTAGCTCTCTCAATTGAAATTCATATAGGTCTGCCATTGGACGAGTAGTGGCTCGACTCAGCACAATGCGATAGTCGCTTGTTTCCTCTACCCCAATCATGGGCATTGGCGTATTTTCTCGGAGTAAATCGATTTCAACTAGGTGAGACGAACTACCCAGCACCCGATGCCGTTTCTTTTCATAAGTAGTTCGCCCTTCGCCTTTGCGCTTGTTCTTAGGTGATAACACCTCAATCACGGTAATCACTTGATGAGTCCCTACCTCCCGCACTTCTAAATAGCGCTCTTTGACTTCGACTGGTATGGGGAGCTGGATTTGTTTGGGGCGAGTTTGTGTGGCGATCGCAGTAGGTTGTGCTACAGGAGTTTTAGAGGCTGTCAGCACAATCGCGTCGGGAATTCCCACCAGCAATTCAGGATTGTCATCATCCAGGTACGTTCGAGTTTCAACGGCTACGTAATACCTGGGTTGCAGATAGGGTGTGAGCGCATCAGAAATTGCCACAATCAATCGGTTGTGAAACTCGTGCCATAGAGCAGGTAATTCTAGATAGGGGTTCATGCCGGGGAAAGGGGATGGCATCCATGAAACTCCCATGTATGGACATTGTTATTTCAATAATACTCGGAAAGAGCAAAAATTAGAAACCTAGTTTATGGCTCCGCAACAATTGCTAACCGAGCAGTATTGAGTGTGATTTAACTCTTTAAACTATCGATTAAAGGAGTGCGAACTTTTAGAAAAAATGATCGCTCTACCGTTATCCACTCTTCTTCCGGTCGGCGATGATTGAGGAGGCGACTGCGGATTGCATCGCGTCCATTATCTCCCATCCATGCTACGTCTAGTAATTGTCTAAAAGGGTTATCATTAACTTGTCTACTTTCAAAAGATTCTTGTACCCTAATACTAAAGTCAGTTTCACGGGTTGTAACCAAGAGTTTAAAAGTTTCCGTTTCCCCAAAGAGTCTTTGGTTGTTGGTAACTGGAACGAAGGGGAAGTCAGGAGGTATGGAGAGCTGAATTTCATCACCGTAACGTATGCCTATTTCAATAGATTTCTCTGGAGCTAACTGCTCATTCGACCCCTCAACAGGGTGTAGCAAACTAACTGCTCCTGTCAAACCAAAATCGAGAATACCAATATAGATAGGAGCATCATGGTGATTGATGATTTCCAAAGCAATCTGCTCGCCATCCTGAAAAACAATTTGCCCGCTACTATTTTCTGGTTCTGCCACCTCCCAAGAACCATCAGTTGCTTGCCGCTTGAGAATAAATTTGACTTTATCTTTGAGCAGACAATTCGGATTGGGGTTTTGCAGAGATAAAGTTTGACGATAGCGCACTACCTTCTCCAGGTTATCACGGACTACTTTAGCTGCGCCCGTGTTTGTAACGACTTGCGGAGGAACGATCAGTTGACCATCTTTTCCGACGACAACCCAAGTAGATTGAGTGGCAACCCCTAGTTGTGGCACTGCATCCCCTTCTGTGACTTCCGTTCGGGGTGGAATTAAATAAATCCGTGCATCAGCTGTTTCACCTGTAGAAATTGTTTGTATTAAGCTAGACACTGAGATTAAATCCATCAACTCCCTGACAGCAGTTTCGTAGCCAATAGGAGCTTGAATTCCCACCTTTAAACACATCTGACCGTAAGAATGAGCTTCTTCTAAAGCACGGGTGCCAGTTACAATAGCACTCTCATGAGATTCTTCGAGAATTTGGGCATCACAAGTCACAGCCCCAACCGCCGTAATCTCTACAAGTCCAAGTTTGGGAGTTTCTGCTGTGATTTGCTTAGTTCCTGAGGGGTAAATCGCCCATTGCGAACCCAGTGTCATCCCGTGTGCTGCACCAGCACCCAAAGTCACTTGATAATCTGTACGCTCCCGAACTGATACAAAGCGCATCGGCTCAATCTCTTCAGTGTCAAACAATAACCTGTCCCGTGCTCCTTCCATTTGCGGGTGTTGAAGCGATCTCACTGCCGAGACTTGAGGACTCACCCATTCAAAAATATCCCGGTAGGTAGTACCGGGCTGAGCACTACGCAAACCTTGTCCCAGAAAATACGTTAATGCTCCGTGACTAATTTGACTATCACTTTGTCTGGAGATATATTCGTACGCTCTTTCTTCATCCCGACAAGCTGCAATCAGCACGTAACACTTACTTAAAGGTAGCCAGCCACTTGGTCCACTATCACGCATACCTCGACCCAACTCAGCTAAAACTAGCGAAGGAGGTAGTTCCTCAATAGGACGCAGGTCTGGTTCTACCCAGCGTTCGCTCACACCAAAGGGGTCACGGCTAATCGTACCAGAATGGCAGCAGTCAAAGACTAGGGTGATATGGGGTGTCTTTTCACTCAAGCGCAACAAACGCAGATAAATTTCGTCATCTGTGATATCCCGATTTGGGTTGGGGCTACGCCCGCTATCGTGAGGTACGATAGTTTCATCCAAGCCGTCTTTTTCATCTCCCTCCCGGTCTGTCATCTGGGAGCCATGCCCACTGTAGTGAATCACGACAATATCATTTTCACCAACGCTGTTAACCAATGTATCCATAGTAACCAAGATACCCTCACGAGTTGCTTCTTCGTCCTGTAAGACGGTGATTTGGTTAGATGGAAACTCAAAGTTCTCTTGTAAGATTTTTGACATGAGTTCTACATCGTTGACGCAGCCAAACAGTGGTTTGATTTCAGGATACTTATACTTATTAATGCCAATCAGTAACGCCCATTTACAACCTTCTTCTGTTCTAGCAAGCATTCACTATCCACCTTTTACCTAAATACTTTGAATGGTTAGCACACATCCGAGAGGCAACATTCGGTGGTTCTGCAAAGATATTAGCAAAAAAATCCGGAATGCTGTCACATCAGTTAGTAGCTTCAGCATATGGCTACAAATTGGCTGCGCCTCATTCCATAAGAGCAGTACCCAAAATCTGGAGAAAAGTAAAGATGGGCATACAACCACACCAACTAATTGAACAAGGTATTCAGCAAGCTGAGATTGGTAACTTGGAAGCTGCTTTAGAGTTTCTCCAAAAGGCACTAGCTATATATCAAGAAATCGGCAATCGTTATTGGAAGATAGTAGCGTTAGATAGTCTTGGAGGCACATACTTATACTACCTAAAAAACTATGCCAAGGCGATTGAGTATTTGGAGCAGGCTTTGGCGATCGCAAAAGAAATCATTGAATCCCGAATTGGTGGTTCTCAGCGCCTGCGATACAGACAGAGGTCGATTGACAGAGGAGGGGGTCATTGGACTATCCCGCTCATTTATCTCTGCTGGCGTCTCCAGTATAATTGTATCTCTTTGGTCAATTCCAGATGCACCTACCGCTGTGCTGATGAAGCAATTCTATGAGAACTTAGAGTACTACGACAAAGCCCAAGCGTTGCGTCAAGCTATGCTGAAAACTATGGAAAAAGCACCCCATCCCAGAAACTGGGCTGCTTTTACTTTAATTGGTGAAGCGGAGTGAGTTGAAGTCAATCAAAGTTGCTCTTTATGAATGAAAATGTTCTTAGTCAACAAGCCGATTTCTTCCTCGTGCAAGGAATTGAGTATTATGAAACCCAAGAATTTGAAGCTGCGTTAGCATCTTGGGAACAGGTGTTGAATATCTATAGAGAAATAGGCGATCGCTATGCAGAAGCGGTTATCTTAGGAAGTATTGGTAGTGTTTATCACTCACTTCAACAACATCGCCAAGCAATTGTCTATCATCAAAATTCTTTAGCAATCAAACGTGAAATTGGTGGTGGCATACCTGAACAAGCGGACTCTCTTCAAAATATTGGTGCTGCTTACTATAATCTAGGAGAGTATCACTTAGCTGTAGGGTACCACGAGCAGTGTCGATTGCTACGACAGCAAATAAGTGACCTACAAGGGGAAGCGGAATCTCTAAAAAATATAGGTGAAGCTTACTACTTATTAAACCAATACCAACAGGCTATTGATTGCTATCAGCAGTCTTTGCAGCTGAAGCAGACAATAGGCGATCATGCTGGGGTCATAGACTGTATGGATCGTCTGGGTGCTAGCAACTATCGTCTCGGTAAATATCAACAGACGATAGATTACTATCAGCAGTCACTGCAATTGAAGCAAACTATAGGCGATCGCCTTGGAGAAGCTGATTCCCTAAGAAGTTTGGGAAATGTATATAGTGTGTTGGGACAATACGACCAGTCTATCGAGTATTGCCAGAAGTCGTTAACGCTTGCACACGGAATCGACAACTTACAATTACAAGGTTATGCCTTAGGAGAACTAGGTAATCTTCACTACCTGCTAGGGAAATATCAGCAGGCTATTAACTACCATCAACAATCTTTGGATATTAAACGCAAAATAGCCACTTTGCCTAATAGTGATAGCTTTACGAACCGCCGTGGAGAAGCAAGTTCTTTAACGGGTTTAGGCAATGCTTACTGTGCTTTAGGTCAGTATGACCGAGCCATTGAGTCTCATCAACGGGCATTCTTCATCAATCGAGAAATTAGTAACTTGGAAGGTGAAATGGTTTCTTTGGGAAACTTGGGCAACGTTTTTAACCTTCAAGGAAAATACCAGGAAGCTGTTGATTCTTATCAAGAATCTTTATCTGTCGCACAAAAAATCGGCAACCATCGGAGTCAAGCTCAAGCGCTGTTAAATTGTGGCAATGCATACTTTTACTTGGGACAATTTTTCCAAGCTCTCGATTACTATCAACAGTCCTTAGACATCGCCCAACAAAATGGTAATGTGGCAGAGGAAGTAACTGCTTTGGGCAATTTAGGCAATACATACGAGGCTTTAGGAAAGTATCAAAAAGCACTTGATTATATTCAGCAATTGTTACCTATCAAGAGAAGAATTGGGGATAAAAAAGGTTTGGCTGAATCTCTTGGGGCTTTGGGTGCTATATACAAAGTGCTGAGACAATACCAGAAAGCTATTGATTACCATCAGCAGTCATTAGCGATTAAACGGGAAATTGGCGACAAGGCAGGCATTGCCAATTCATTAGGTAATCTCGCTGGTATCTACAACTCTTTGAAGCAATTTCCCCAAGCCTTTGATTGCTATCAGAAAGCACTGGACATCAGTCAAGAAATAGGTGATGAGGCAGGAGTTGCTGCTTACCTTGGCGGTTTGGGTAGCCTTTTTTCTTCCCAAGGACAATATCAACAAGCAATTAATTATCTTCAGCAGTCTTTAAAGATTAAAAAAGTCATTGGCGATCGCAGAGGAGAAGCGAAAGCTCTCGGTAATCTGGGCAATTTTTACCAAGCCACAGGTGAATTGCAATTGGCTATTGATTATTACCAAAGACAGTTGCAGCTTGTTCAAGAGATTGGCGAACGAGAACAAGAGGGAAATGCTCTCAACAATCTCGGCGCAACTCTACTTCAAACCAATAATCTGACAGCTGCAGAAAGCATACTTTATCAAGGGATTGAGGTTTGGGAGTCACTGCGTTTTGGATTAGAAGATGTTGATAAAGTCTCGATTTTTGATGGGCAAGCTCTCACCTACCGCACCCTGCAAGAAGTCTTAGTCGCTCAAAATAAAATTGAAGATGCTTTAGTCATTTCCGAGCGAGGTCGTGCTAGAGCATTTGTAGAGTTATTGACTGAACGGTTATCTCTCCAAAAGGTGACTCAATTAACTCAGTCGCCACCTACGCTTTCAGAAATTAAACAAATCGCTCAACAACAAAATTCCACCATAGTGGAATATTCGATTGTGGATTCTGGTAATCTCCTACTCGTTTGGGTTGTCAAGTCAACGGGTGAAATTACCTGTCGCTTGGTCAATCTCCAGCTTGTTTACCAAAAATACAATACCTCTTTAGAAAACCTTGTCGCTGACAGCCGTGAAGTTATCGGTGCAAGGGGACGTAGTACCAGCAGGGATGAGAATATCAAGACACAAGAGCGTGACGCGGTGAGATTAAAATCAAAAGCTGTTACAAATATAAATTACAAACAACGCTTACAGCAACTGTATCAAATTCTGATTCAGCCGATTTCTGACCTTCTACCAACAGATGATTTCGCTCATGTCATTTTTATTCCTCAATCGTATCTATTTTTGGTACCATTTCCAGCTTTATGCGATCCTAATGAAAACTACCTGATTGAAAAACACACCATTCTTACTGCTCCTTCAATTCAGTTACTAGGAATTACCAGAAAAGTTGCTTTCACAAGGCACGAACAGCAACAGCTAAACTCTTCTGAATCTACGAAGCACGCTTTGGTGGTAGGAAATCCTACTATGCCTAAAATTGTACTAGAAGTCGGACAGCCACCTCAACAACTCAATCAGTTGCTAGGAGCACAACGGGAAGCAATCGCTATTTCCTCGCTTCTGCAAGTCGAACCAATCACTGGCGAGCAAGCGACTAAGGCTTGGGTTGTGCAACAAATGCTAGATGCCAAGATAATTCATTTAGCCACTCACGGGTTACTGGATGAACGCAAAGGGATGGGTGTTCCTGGGGCGATCGCATTGGCACCTTGTGAACAAGATGATGGAGTGTTGGTTGCAGAAGAAATCCTCAACCTCAAGCTGAATGCAGAACTGGTAGTGTTAAGTGCTTGTAACACAGGCAGAGGAAACTTGACAGGGGATGGTGTCATCGGATTGTCACGCTGTTTTATTATTGCAGGTGTGCCTAGTATCGTTGTTTCTTTGTGGGCAGTGCCGGATTCTGCCACTATGTGGTTAATGACAGAATTTTATGAAAATTTGCAGCGCGGTTTAGATAAAGCTCAAGCATTACGTCAAGCAATGCTAGAAACAAAGAAGCAAAACCCTAACCCAAAAGCTTGGGCTGGGTTTACATTGATAGGTGAGGTTGAATCTTTATGGAGTTGAAAGATGTGCATACCACTAAAGCTGAAGCCGACCAACTCCTACAGCAAGGTATTGAGCAGTATAAGAGTGGTCAATCATCAGCTGCCATACAGTGTTGGCAACAAGCACTAACTATCTATCGAGAGATTAAGGCGTATCAGGGAGAAGCTGATTCTTTAGAAAATCTGGGCTCTGTATATTATGACCTTAAAGATTATGTTAATGCTATTGAGTTCTATCAGCAGTATTTAGTATTGGCGCGAAAACTTGGGGACAAACACAAGCAACAAATAGCTTTGGATAATCTGGGTAATGCTTATTATAGCTTGGAAGAAAATCTTCAAGCTATAGAGTCTTTCAAGCAGAGTTTGATGATTATCCAGAATCTTCAAAATCCTCAAGAGGAAGTCAAAACTCTCAACAAACTGGGACTGGCTTATGCAGCTCTCAAAAGGTACTCTGAAGCAATTGATTATTATCAGCAAGGTTTAGTTATTGCAGGAGAATTTCGATACCGTCAGAATGAAGGATGGTTACTTGATGGTTTGGGCGAAGCTTGCTGTGGTCTCAACAATTATAGCCAAGCGATTGAGTACTACCAACAAAGTTTAGCGCTCGCACGGGAAATCAAAAACCTCCAAGATCAAGCATGGGTACTGGAAAATTTAGGTAAAGCATACAATTTCTCAGATAACTATGCTCAGGCGATTGAATCCTATCAACAGTGTTTGGCGATTGTCGAAGAACTTCAAGCTTCTTCCCCACAACAAAAGCATCTGTATCGAATGCAGGGAAATGTTTTGTGCCTACTCGGAATGGTTTACGATTTAATCGGACAACATACCGCCACAGTTGAATGTTATTTGCAGAGTTTAGTTATTGCCCAGGAACTTGAAGATTTAGAGATGGAAGCGCAATCTCTAAAATTATTGGGTGATGCCTATAACATAGGACTCTATGACGAAGCTATTGAACACCAACAGAGGTCTTTAGCGATCGCACAGCAACTCCATGACAGAGAGTGGCAGGGGGAAATTTTTGCCAGTTTAGGAGTTACTTACTATTTTAAGGCAAATTACACCAAAGCCATTGAGTTTTCTCAACAAAGTTTGATCATTGCTAAGGAATTCCACAACTACAGATTAGAGAGAAAAACTCTAACAACTTTGGGCAATACTTACGATGACTTAGAAAACTATGAACAAGCCATTGAGTATCATCAGCAGGCTTTAGCATTGGCACGAATGTATCGAGGATCGTTAGAAGAAGCAGGATTATTGAATAATTTGGGTATGTCTTACTTTCGCTCTGGCGACTGGGAGAAAGCGGAAGAAGTCTTACGCACTGGGATAATAATTTGGGACTCTATTCGCTCACAATTAGGCGAACGCGATGCTTATAAAGTTTCCATATTTGATACTCAGGCTAAAATCTATCGCAGTTTGCAGGAAGTTTTGATTGCTCAGGGAAAAACCGACACTGCTCTAGAAATTGCAGAACAAGGTCGCACTCGTGCGCTAGTTGATTTACTAACTACCCGATTTTTGCCTGAATCAATTTCTCAAGCTTACTCCAATTTTTTGACAATTGAACAAATAAAACAAATTGCCATAGCCCAAAAATCAACATTGGTTGAATACTCATTTATCTATCACAGTCTTAAAGGGAAAGAGCAGCCAAAATACCGAAGCTCTGCACTGTTGATTTGGGTGATTCAACCTACAGGAGATGTGATATTTCGCTCAGTAGACACAACATTTTTGAAGCGACAAAACACACCTTTAAGTGAATTTGTAGAACTCGCTCGTGACTCGATTGGCGTCAGGGGACGAGACGCAATCAGAGTGACCAAAAATGAAGATCGAACAACAACTAACCAAAGACTACAGCAACTTTACCAAATTCTCATTGAACCAATTGTAGACCTTTTACCAACAGAACCTGATGCTCATGTAATTTTTATACCTCAAAGTTCCTTGTTTCTGATTCCTTTTTCAGCTCTGTGCGACTCCTTAGGTAAGTATTTAATAGAAAGGTACACCATTCGTATCGTCCCCTCAATTCAAGTGCTTCACATTACCCAAAAGCTTACAGGTTCACTTGCTGAAAAGAAAGAAAATCTTGAGCAAGGTTTAGCATTGGAGAATGTATTAGTGGTTGGAAATCCAATTATGCCAAAAATTTCCTTAAAGATTGGACAACCACCTCAATCGCTAAGACCTTTACCTGGTGCTGAACGAGAAGCAAAAGTTATTGCTCCTCTTTTAAAGACTCAACCCATTATAGGTAAAGATGCAACCAAAGTTGCCGTATTACAGAAGATGCTGAAAGCGCGAATTATTCACCTAGCAACTCATGGATTTCTAGATGATTTTCATGAAATTGGCACACCAGGTGCGATCGCGTTATCTCCATCAGGGGAAGATGATGGGCTACTCACAGCCGGAGAAATCTTGAAGCTGCAACTCAATGCAGAACTGGTAGTTTTGAGTGCTTGCGATACAGGTCGGGGTCGCTTGACTGGCGACGGAGTTATAGGTTTATCTCGCTCCCTAATTTTAGCAGGGGTACCTAGTGTGATTGTATCACTGTGGGCGGTGCCAGATATTCCAACTGCGGATTTAATGACAGAATTTTACCAAAATCTGGAGCAAGGCTTTGATAAAGCTTCTGCCTTGCGTCAGGCAATGTTAACTATAATGAAACAATATCCAAATAATCCGAAAAACTGGGCTGCGTTTAGCCTAATTGGGGAAGCTTGATACTTCAGCAATTTTATTCTCTTAGTAAATTTTAATTGAATCTGCTTCAATGGTTTATAGCTCCAAGTCTTTGCCGTTTCTTCTCATCAAACTCAGATTATTTAATCAAGGAAGATGTCAAGTTTTCTGCAATAAAACAATTTTGGAGAAACCGCTGTGGTATTTCTGGATGTTCTCCCCAATGCAGGTGAATATAAGAAGCATATAGAGAAGAAATACCTCCCCATCCCTCATATCCTGTGGATTCTTCGGTATCGTAACGATAAGTTTGAAATAGCGGTTGAGAGGGAGTTGATATTAATCGGGAACGATGAAACTCGTGTCCGCAAACTGTTGTCCCTGAAGGAATTAACAAACTATCTTGTAAAGCAACCGCTCGACGATACCCCAAAGTTAAACGTTTATCCATCACAGCTGTTGTAGGTAATACCCCCGCCATTGACCAAGATTGACCTTCAAAATCAATAATTTGTTCGCACAAATACATCAATCCCCCACACTCTGCTATTGTTGGAATTCCAGAAAGAACTGCTGTTCTCACAGCTTCACGAACGAGAACATTTTCCGCTAATTGTCGAGCAAATACTTCTGGAAAACCGCCGCCAAAATACATTCCCTTTATCCCCTCTGGTAATCCAGCATCTTCCATAGGACTCCAGAAAACCAATTCTGCACCTAACTGTTGCAGCAAATCGAGATTATCTTGATAGTAGAAATTAAAAGCGCGATCGCGTGCAACAGCTATTGGAATTTTTGAACCACAATCTGTACCAGATGAACGCAGATAAGTATTTCTTTCATCTGCTTGTATCTGCGTGCATCTGCGGTTATAATTCTCTGATTTCAACAATGGTAATAATCTTTCCCAATCAAAGCAAGAATCACCCAAATCAGCAAGTTTGTCAATAACAGCATCTAATTGAGGAAGTTCTACTGTTGGGACTAAACCTAAGTGGCGATCTGGAATTGAGATATTATCTTCACGACGTAGTATTCCAAGAATTGGTAATTGTAGGGGTTCCAAGGCGTCTTTGAGCAGGTATATGTGGCGATCGCTACCCACTCGATTGAGTACTAACCCAGCAATTTTAACTCGTGGGTCAAAAGTAGAATAACCGTGGGCGATCGCTGCTACAGAACCAGATAATCGACTGCAATCAATCACTAGAACTACAGGCAAATTTAACAGTTGTGCTACGTGAGCAGTACTAGCGAAATTTCCCTTGATTCCATCAAACAGCCCCATTACACCTTCAACTATAGTGAATTCACTGTCTTGAGCGTGCTGGCTGAAACACCTCTTTACATAATCTTCTGATGTTAATACAGGGTCTAAATTACGACAAGGACGACCAGTTACGTGCTGATGAAACATTGGGTCAATGTAATCTGGTCCAACCTTGAAAGATTGTACTTGTAGACCGCGCCGACACAACGACGCTAAAAGGGTGAGTGTAACAGTCGTTTTTCCAACACCGCTACAAATGCCAGCTATAATTATAATTATTCTCCCACTTTATTTGCAATAATAACAAGAATATCAGACTATTCCACCACACCAAGAAATTTTCCGTCTTCATCCACTACTGCCACACGAAGTTCTTGTCCCAAGAGGTGAATAGTGTTCTCCAGTTTAAGCGATTGCAGGAAAATAAGTATTTCCCTGTTTTTTTGTGTTTCTAGGTCGAAAAATCAGCAATTAGATAATTTTATCGACATTGAGTAGTGTATAATCGTGATTCTTAAGTGGTAATTTTGCTGTGAGTTTAGAATCAAGGAAGGTCAGGATGTCGGTGCTTTCAAAGGTTATTCTCTTACTTACTATTTCCAATACCTTTATGCTCACGGCTTGGTATCTGCACTTGAAGTATTTGAATCATCGTCCTTGGTATATTGCTTCGATCGCTAGTTGGTCTATTGCTTTCTTTGAATACACCGTTCACATTCCAGCTAACCGGATCGGGCATAGTCAACTGAGCTTATCAAAACTCCAGATTCTCCAAGTTGGGATGTCCCTTCTCATTTTCATACCGTTTGCTATTATCGTCATGGGTGAACCAATCAAGACTGACTACATCTGGGCAGCTGTTTGTCTGTTGGCGGCAGCGTATTTCATCTTTCGGAGTAGCACTTAACAATTTACAGCAATTTTCAGGCAATTGAACTACAAAATACGGTCTTCTGATATGCACGATTTTCAATAAGACTAAAAAAACCGGATTTCTAAACGTAAAATTAAGCTTTTCTAGCGTCGTTCTTCTCATAAAACCCGGTTTTTGGCCTATGTGCAAGTTCTGAGGTATTCCAAAGATAAGAGGATGCCTTTACTTGGTTCAACCACTGTGGTTTATTTACCTGAAAATTGCTGTCAAGGGTGGAACATACCTTGATCTATTTGATAATTAAGTAAGGAATCTCCCTGATTTGTAGGTGTTTAGGTAGGTCTTCTAAACTGCTAAGATATTGGTTGGCAAGGTACTTGATCGTGTTGTTCAACATATCCCTTGATCGAGAGTGTTGTTACTGTCATAAAACTAATGGCTAGTCTTCTATTTAAATTTATATTACCAAATGGAGAAGAGATACGTATTGTATCTCCTACTTATATTGAAGATGGAAATCCCCAACTTGATGTAAAGCTACCAATCGTTTGTCTTTCAGGTTCAGCTGATGAAAGAGGCGCAGCTCATGGAACTTTACTTTGTGAGCGGATAGAAAAAACAGTTGATTTCTACAGATCGAAGCTCTTTAGTCAATGGTCTGATACATTACTCAAATCTGTGTCATTGGAGTTTTTCGAGCGGATTAAAAGCTTTTCACAAGAGTATGCTATTGAGCTTCAAGCGATCGCATCTCATGCAGGAAGAGCACTTTGGGAAATCACTATGCTTGTTTCCCGAACTGAAATATTGCAATCTACTGCTCCCAACGAATGTACTACTTTATACTTTAAAAACCAAGGGATATTAGGGCAAAATTGGGACTGGCTAGAAGATTTTGAAAATTTAGTTGTCATATTCGATGTCTTACGACAAGACGGTCATCGTTTTCTTGCACTTGGAGAACCTGGATTTGTTAAATTCGGCTTGAATACATCAGGTATAGGTGTGTGTCTCAACATCCTAACGTGTGGTACACCAACAGGAGGAATTCCTGTGCATATATTGCTTCGCAAGGTACTTGATTCTCGTTCAATCACTGAAGCTTATCAGGCGATCGCTCAAGCTCCCCGTGCAACAATGAGCAGTATTCTGATTGCTGATGAAGGTGGAAGGTATCAAAACTTAGAACTTGCAGGAAGTGACCTTTTTGAACTCACACCCAGTGAAGTCGAAGTCAATTCTATTGTAGTACGTACAAATGGATACTTGACCGATGAAAAAGCAAAAGTTCCTGCACCCAAAGAAACAGCAAGTTCAGCAGATCGAATTCGTAGAGCAAGAACTCTTGCATTGTCCTCAACTGCTCAAAATGAAGCTAATATGCTTGCTATTCTTCTCGATACAGAAGGTTCTCTTCCTATATGTCGGAAATCAGAGAATCGACCAAACGGTCTAAGTGATGGAACTGTGACAACAGTTGTTATGAATCTTAAAACGAAAACGTTTATTTTTTCAAGAGGTAATCCTCGCAACAAGGAATTTTCTTTTGTTTCTCTTATTTAGGAGCAATTTTTTAGCTTGTGTATTTATACTTTGCACGGGAATAAATAGAGATGAGTGATTTGGCACCGAATCTATTAGCTATAGGTTCTTAGCTTTTAGCAGATAGCTGACCTCTCAAAGTATAACTGTTATTTCTTCAATACTAATTCCCTTTCCTTCCTTCAAACTTTGACATACTTGAGCAATTCTGGTTCTCAGAATGGAATGGACATTATCTGATTAAGCCATTCTTCAGCAGTAGAAGCTTCCCACACAACTATGAGTGCTTCAATTGCATCACTGATAGAAAGTTTTTGGGAAAGAATCAAAACTCCTGAACTAGTTTGTGATATTATGAACTCACCAAACTCAGTAGGCATTGTTTTTCGATCATGAGTCACAAGAAGTCTGCCATCCTGTGCTGCTATTGCCAATACCTCTAAATCCTTCTTACCTTCAAGTCCTGCTGGATACGCTGATTGAAAATTAAGATTTGGTTGCCGACGTATTGCGCCACTTACAATCGCTTGCTTCAAGTCAGCATCTGCTTGAAATCGAACTTTCGTCATGTTTAATTCTGCTTCTGCATTTGAGCAGTTTTTAACTTTTGATACAGAAGCGAATTCTTTTCTCTAAAAGACTGTTGCAATTTCTCAAACTCTTGCTCACCTTCCTTTAAATACGCATCAATTAGCTCTTGGTTAGCGAGATAAAAAGTAACAGCACCATAAACTTGTTCTAGAGAGATTAATGGAAAGTTTTGGGCAATGCTTTCAGGAGATTCCCCATTTAAAAAGGCGTATATAATTGAGTCGAGAGAAATACGTGTTCCTTTGATCCAATATCCTTGATCGTGTTGTTCAACATATTCTTTTATCGAGAGTGTCGTTACTGTCATAAAACTGATGCCTAGTCTTCTATTTCAATTTATATTACCACATGGAGAAGAGATACGTATCGTGTCTGCTATTTGAACTTAGAAGTTAGTCATAAAGCAAGTTTGAGAGTTTTTGGAGATGTCTAATGAACATTGGCAAATTTTTGAGAGTAAAATGACGAAAGTTTGCGGGCTTTGAGGATTGCTGCTGTTAAACAGAGGAAAGCTAGACAGCTTATAAAAGCGAATAGTAAGTTACCACTGAGAAAATCTAGCGTTTGTTCCTTTTGTAACTCAGAAACTACAGCCCCAATACTATGTAGAGTTGCTGAAGACAAGTAGCCGATTCCTAAAAGCTGCCAACCCTTAGAAGGTTTCAATGCACTCAATCCAATAAAATAGCCGAAGTAACCACTGTATGCCACCTGTCCAAAAATATCTCCTAAAATGAGGGGAATCAAAAGTGTTACTCCAGCATAACTACCTTTGCTTTGGGTTTCATGATGCACTAGCATTAAAATTTCTACTATTGCAAATCCAGTAGCAGATGCTGTGGCTAAAAGAATTCCATCAATAGGTTCCCATATCCCAATCAATTTCCGCTTAGGTGATGGGAGTAGTCTACCTAAGACGTAAACTAATAGCACTGGTAGCGCTTTGAAAAGTTCTTCTAAGAACCCTGCTACAAAAACTTTTTCGTAGACCAAAGCAAAAATATGTTCTTTTAACAAACTTTCTGGTAAAAGGTGGGAAAAAATTTGTGTAAATTCATGAAAACCTGTTAAAAGTGGTAGACCAGTAGCTAAGGCTACACTCACGAGTAACCACCAAGGCTTATGCTTATGGCATAGTTTGTGAATAACATAATGACTTGCAGCTGTTAGGTAAGCTGCTAAGATATAAAGGAAGTTAGGAGTAGATTGAGTAGCAAACATTGCTCCTACGAATATTATTGTGATAAGACCAGGAATAAGGAAATTGCTTTGGTGCAGATTATGTTTTCTTGAAACAACAGGAAATAAATCTGTCACGCTAATAAAGCTAGCTGGTTGACACTCCAAGATGAATTCTGGACCATGAAGACCAAGTTGGATTCGGTCATGTAATTGCAAAATTTGACAACCCTTTAAGCGCTGACCATTGACATAAGTACCGTTACGGCTTTCCAAATCGCATATCTCCCAAAGAGGTAAATCACTATGAGACTGAGAGGGGAGGGGAGAAATTTTTACATGCTCACGGGAAACGTCTGGGTATTGATTGGTATCTAAAACAATCTCACAACGACGAGAATCACGTCCAATGACTATTGTTTTTTCAGGAAAAATTTCGTACTGAGTATGTTCAGAGTCGCTTGTCGCACCAGAGCTAGTCTGCGTTAAGAAACTTTTATAACGGTATTGTCCTTTCATCAAAGTACTCCTGAAGTTGTTGTTTTCAACCAGAAAAATGCTAAGGGACTTCCAAATAAAAAAGTAGCCAAAAATCTTTTGTGGTACGGGCGTCCTCGCCCGTACCAAAGGCTGATGGGCGAGACGCCCATACTACAAGATGGATAATTTATTTCTTGGAAATCCCTAAGAAAGTGTTCCTTCTTTTGTTAGGGTCAGCAAAATCAATTTATGCGGTTGTAACTGAAAACAAAAAACTCTTTAAAAACAAATACTCTAAAAATTTTATTTACGGAACTTCCAAATCAAAAAGTCTTCAAATATCTCTTGTGGTACGTCTGTCTCAGACGTCAGCGAGCAAGGGCGTCTCATATCGCCGCCTCATAAAAACCCGGTTTCTTCGCGAATGGTCAACGGAAAATCAGTCTTTTCCACGAGAGAAACCGGGTTTCTGATACATTAGTTACTGTGAACTGATAAGTAATAACCGCTATTGACTTTTACAATTTGTCACTAGCTATTCACTTTTCCCCAACATCAGCATCTTTGCTGTCACTGCAAGACTTTCTTCAAAAAGTGCTTCATGACCCCAGCGTTGTACTTGCTGACTCAGCAAAGCTTCCGCCTTTTGTTCGGAAAGAGAAGTAACGTGCTGGAAAAGACCTGTAGATTGAGCACCGCCCTGGGTTTCCATTCGCATACAACCACCCGTTTCAGAACAGATGACTGTACCACAATTTGCTTGAAGATTGGTAGAACTCAGACGCAATGCAATTAAGTCACCAGGAATTTGACCCACATCAGCCACTGGAACGCCTGCTAATTCAGCTTCTACTTGCTTTTGGTCGAGTGTAACAAAGTTAACTCGCGTAATATCGTAGTCCCCACTTTCTCTTTGATAAGAAACTGGTTGCCATTGTAAGCGACTAGCGAGCCAGCCTAAGAACAGCAACGCTTGTACGGGGCTACCTTTTTCATAATCAATGTTAACTCTGTCTATTTCTGATAGAGCAGCACGACGTTGAGGTGGATCGTATGCTTCAGCCGTCAACTCTTGCCATCCTGAAAGACGACGCCAGTTAAGGTCAGCTAGTGGTATCTCATTTTCCACTAACTCTTGGAGGTTGAGCAAATCCTGTTCTGGCTCATTAAAGTTGCAGGAATCTACAATGACGTTATTACATACTGCTGCCAGTCTCTTAAACAACGCATTATTAGCGTCTGGGGTTGCTTTCCACCAGAGAAACTTGGGCAATCCACCAATCAATAATGCTGGAATCATACCAGCTACCCGTTCCAAGGCAGCTGCGGTTCCAGTCAGAGTAATATATTCGCAGCAAACTAGTGTGCTAGAAGCTTGCTTTTGAATAGGACAATATGCAGAAACTTGAGCCTTTACACCTACATCTTCACCAGCAATTGGAGATAAGGTAATGATACGACAAGGGTTGCGGATGGCAATTTCATCTGCAACTCTGGGGCTACCGCTATCTGTAGCATAGGGTAGGTTAACATTGCCATTCTCATTTGTAGCCAGTTCTTGCCTCAATAAAGCAATGGTTTCTTCTGTAGCAGTACCAGTTTCTTGTAGTCCGTGTTTCTTCTGCACTTCTCGCAGCGCCACTTGGGTCTGAGGTCCAAGAATACCATCAATTGGACCATTGTAGTATCCTAAAGCAGCTAATAGGACTTGAGTTTCTTCTGGTTCGTAAACGACTAAAGTAAAGGTTGTTGCTCGTGTAGCGGCTGGAAGCATACCGTCTTCACCAGCAATGCCGTAACTTTGCCAAATTTGACCTAGCTCCGTTTCAAGTTCGGTTAGCGAAACATCTTTGGGAGCTTGGAGTGAAAAAATTGTAGGAGCTTGGGAAGTCATAGTGCTAATTGCTCATTGCTAATTGTTAATTGTTAATTGTTAATGGCTAGTTGCTAATTGCTAATTGCTTTTTTTACAATTTAGCCATTAGCTCTTAGCCATTAGCTCTAAAGTCTTCGCCAGCGACGACCATCTTGGTTAATCAACAATTCCGCTTCAGCTGGTTCCCAAGTACCAGCTTCATACCGGGGAACTGACGATGGATCTGCGGGTGCATCCCATACAGAAAGAATTGGTGTCACTACTTGCCAAGCGGCTTCCACTTCATCTGCTCGTGTAAAGAGTGTTTGGTCACCCATCATACAATCAAGCAGCAGGCGATCGTAAGCGTCGGAGGTTGCTTTAATGCCAAAGGAGCCATAAGTGAAGTCCATGTCAACAGAACGAGTCCGGAATTCTGCCCCTGGCATTTTGACTTCAAAACGTAAAGATATACCTTCATTCGGCTGAATCCGCATTGCCAAAATGTTACCACTCATTTGTTGGGCAGCGGATGGAAACATCCGAGAGGGGACTTCGCGGAAGTGGATTGAAATCTCACTCACTTTTTTTGGCATCCGTTTACCAGTACGCAGGTAAAAAGGAACTCCTTGCCAACGCCAGTTATCAACCATGAATTTTACTGCCACGTAGGTAGGTGTTGTGGAGTTGGGATTGACACCTGGTTCCTCATGGTAACCCGGTACTTGTTTACCTTTCATCCATCCAGCACTATATTGTCCTCGTACTGCTGAACGGTGCAAATTTTGAACATCTGCTAAACGCGTCGCTTGGAGTACTTTTACCTTCTCTGTACGGATACTGTCAGCGTCTAGGGCGTTGGGAGGCTCGATCGCAGTCATACAGAAAATTTGCATGAGGTGATTTTGCAACATATCCCGCAGTGCGCCAGAGGTTTCATAATACCCAGCCCGGTCTTCAACGCCTACTGTTTCTGCGACTGTAATTTGAACGTGGTCAACAAACTGACGATTCCACAATGGTTCAAAAATCGCATTGGCAAAGCGGAACACCAGTAAATTTTGAACTGTCTCCTTGCCTAAGTAGTGGTCAATACGGTATACTTGTTTCTCATCACAGTGCTTCTGCACCACTCGGTTGAGGCTTTGGGCAGAAGCCAAGTCATGACCAAAGGGTTTTTCAATCACCAGACGTTGTTTGTAGGGGTCGTCTAGCATCCCAGCTGTCCCAAGCTGCTTGATTGCTTCGGCAAAGAATTTCGGTGCAACAGAAAGATAGAAAATCCGGTTTCCTCTCGTTCCCCGTTTCTCATCTATCTCCGTTAATAATTTGTTGAGTTTCTGGTAACTTTCCGGGTTGTCCATATCCCCGGAGCAGTAAAACAGACCTTGAGAGAAGTCTTGCCATAGTTCTTCCGGACCAAGCCCGTCAGAAAACTCCTCAATACCCTGCCGCATCTGCTCGCGGAAGTAGTCGTGGCTCCAATCTCGACGCGCCACGCCAACTACGGTGATTTCTGGCGGAATACGCCGTTCTCGTCGTAATTTGTAAAGCGCTGGTACCAGTTTACGTTGAGTTAAATCACCAGAAGCACCAAAGATAACTATGATCTGAGGTTCGGGCATCCGTTGTTGTTGCAGACCAACACGCAACGGATTTTCTAAGAATGTGACCATATCAATTTTGGATTTTTGGATTATATTTGTTGCGATAACAGATGAGGGTGTTGTTAGTTGTTAGTTGTGAGTGGATAGTGGTTAGTTGTTGTTCCACTAACCACTAACTACTATCCACTATCTATCTACACAGGCGACAACTGCTTGACTTTACCTTCCAAAGAGTTCATCAGCGCTTCAAAAGGCTTGATAAACTTGTCAATACCTTCGGTAAGGAGTTCGTCCATTACAGTGTTGATATCAATATTGATATCGGGGTCCTTGAGGCTTTCAATGAGTTGGTACGCTTCTTCTACTCCTGTTTCCACGCGATCGGCGACATGACAGTGGTCAGCACAAGCGTCTATGGTAGCAGGTGGCAGGGTGTTAACGGTGTCAGGACCAATCAACTCATCGACATACATCACGTCGCTGTAACTGGGGTCTTTGGTGCTGGTGCTTGCCCAAAGTAGGCGTTGTACTTTTGCTCCTTTGGCAGCTAGAGCTTTCCACCGCTCGTCGTTGATAATTTTCTTGTACTCTTGATAAGCAATCTTAGCGTTAGCGATCGCTACTTTTCCTTTGACTGCTTTCAGTTTAGCTTCTACATTTTGATTATCAACGCCCTTTTTCAGTTTAGCGTCAATCTTACCATCAACATTGGTATCAATCCGGCTGAGGAAGAAGCTAGCAACTGAAGAAATTTTGCTGATGTCTTTGCCTTCTGCTGCCCGTTTTTCCAAACCTCGGATGTAAGACCAAGCGGTATTGACGTAGCTTTCCACAGAGAACAGGAGGGTAACGTTAACACTGATACCTTCAGATATTACTTGTTCAAAGGCTGGCAACCCTGCTTCCGTTCCGGGAATTTTAATCATCAAATTTTCCCGATCAATTTCTTGGTAGTAGCGGCGGGCTTCCTTAATTGTTGCCTCTGTATCATGAGCAATGGTTGGTGGCACCTCAATACTCACATACCCATCCAATCCATTAGTTGCATCATAAACGGGACGCAGTATATCACAAGCGTTGCGTATATCTGCAAAAGCTAAGGATTCATAAATTTGGTATGTAGGCAATCCCGCTTTAATGCCTTTTTGAATATCGGCATCATATATAGCATTGCCAGCGATCGCCTTTTCAAAAATAGCTGGGTTGGAAGTGATTCCGCAGATACCTTTATTTTCAACTAGGCTTTTCAATTCGCCTGACTGAATGATATCACGGCTCAAATTATCCATCCAGATACTTTGACCGTATTTTTTAATTTCTAGTAATTGATTAGTTGCCATAGCTATGTTTTTTTTCAACTCCTGGTATTTGTATGTTCATTGTTAGTTGGTAGTTGATAGTAGTTAGTTGTCAAAAATGACTACTAACTACTAACCACTAACCACTAACTATTAATGTCCATTTTGAATAAAAGACTCCACCTTTGCTACATCCTTAGGGCTACCAATAATTAACGGTGTGCGTTGATGTAGTTTTTTAGCTACCACATCCAAAATATTCGTATGTCCTGTAGTAGCGCGACCACCTGCTTGCTCAATCACAAAGGCTAAAGGAGCAGATTCATAAATCAAACGTAGTTTACCTTCTGGTTTCGGAAGTGTACCTGGATAGAGAAACACACCGCCTTGAATCAGTATTCTGTGGACATCACTAACCATCGCCCCACTGTATCGGGCGGTGTAGCCTTCTGTTCTGTGGACATAGCGGATGTACTCCCGAATCGGCTCATCCCACTGCCAGAAATTCCCCTCGTTCACACTGTATACAGGACCATGTTCGGGAATGCGGATGTTCTCTTCTGTGAGAATGAACTCACCCAACGTAGGATCGAGGGTAAACGAGTGAGTGCCTTTACCAATAGTATAGACCAGCATTGTGCTGGGACCATACAAAATATACCCAGCTGCTATTTGCTTACGCCCTGAAGCAAGTAGGTCTTTAGCTTCACCATCAAGGTCTGTTCCTTCTTGCTGACGAATTGCGAAGATAGAACCCAAACTTAAATTTATGTCGGTATTGGATGAGCCATCAATGGGATCGTATAGCAAAGTATAGCGACCTATGGGGCAGTTTTCAGGGATGTAGTAAGGTTTTTCCATTTCTTCAGAAGCTAAGCGACACACCAAGCCGCTTTGCTTAAACACTGAGATAAATACCTCATTAGCATAGACATCCATCTTTTTGACGGATTCTCCCTGAACGTTAACATCCCCTGTAAAACCGAGAACCCCTTCCATTAAACCTGCATGACTCATGCGACGAGAAATCAGTTTGCCAGCCAACGCAATCCGATTCATTAACGCACTCAAATCCTGTGCCTCTGGTCCAAAACTCTGGAGCTGCTGTAGGACATGACGGGATAATGTAGTACAATCTCGATCTAACGCCTTGTCTGTCAAGTAATTGGTAACTGACTGTAAAGATTCTGGCGCTTGTGTCATTGTTATGCCCTCCCTAGAGACTGGGTATTTATTCGGTTCATCCCGTTTGTCACAACTAATGGTTGCTGCCTCTATATTAGAAAGGTAATTTACAACTGAAATGTGATTTTAGATAAACTAAAGAAAGTAATTACAAACAGGGTGTAGGGGTGTAAGGGTGTAAGGGTGTAGGGGGAAGATATTTTTATGGTTGCTGATGTAGGAAAATACATAATCGTTAGTTTCTATATAACCATCTAAAGTGTAAGCGTTTAGCACTTTAGCCGTCAGCAGTCAGCTTGGAAACATATTTTCGGGCTTTTTTGAGCAGCTAAACACCCCTATAGCTCTATCAAGCTGATGGCTGATAGCTGATGGCTGAACGCTTACTCTAAAGTTGTAGTTCCTTCTTCATCCAGTAGGTATATTTGCTAATCAAGAAAAAATTTGTTACGATGAAAGATATTTTATCTCTCTTGGTAATTGTCACAAACCCTAGATGTATGGAGCGCAAATATACCAATGCATTCAATTGGCATGGTTGAGTTTAAGCTCAATAGTAAAAGCCGACTAGTCGTAACACTGTTTTTTACGTCACAACTTGCCGGAGCGATCTCTATAGCATTATTTTAGTACATTCTTTCTAGAAATTCAGCATACGAAGGCTTGCATAACTAGAAAGGAGTTTGCTATTATTGATATCTTAGTCATTAATAAGCTTCTTGCTTTCTCCCCCAACTACCTCGTCGGTTGTTGTCTTCTCGAGGCTTAGCCTTATTGACTCTAAGCTGGCGACCCATCCATTCAGCGCCATCTAATTCCGTGATGGCTGCGTCTTCTTGGGCATCTTCGCTCATATCAACAAAAGCGAAACCGCGCATCCGGCCAGATTCGCGGTCAGTAGGTAAGACAACTCTTTTGACCTCGCCATATTCTGCAAATACGACTTTTAAGTCTTCTTCGGTGGCGCGGTATGAGAGATTTCCAACGTAAATAGTCATGTGAATCACGTAAGTCGCAACGAAGAGCGAATAGTTCAGCAGGAAAACAGGAAAAACGAACAGCAAGTATTGCTTTTTTCCGCTCCAATTCCCCGCTAGCAAAGCGTATAGAAGGGAGACAACTGAATCAAGTTGCAACATCTACAGCTTAACCAGTGGTTAGGCTGAATTTTCGCATACGCTCATATCATAACTGATTGTGTGGTTTTTCAAAGTATGAGAATTTACAATCACTTGAAAATTGAAATTAGCCTCACTTATAGGTATCGATATAATCTATCGAAACACGGGGATCATTCGATTTTTTCTAAGAATCAGGGGAAAAATATACCTATTTCTATAGATGCGAAATTTACCTTTTACTAGGTAAGTGGTACAGGCAACACGAGCCGTCCGCGAGCAATACTACTGGATTAACAATAGTTGGGGAGTTCCAAATCAAAAAGTCGGACAATCTTTCTTGTGGAACGGGCGTCCTCGCCCGTGAACGATCGCAGATGGCTTGGGGAGCTCGCTACATTCTGGGAAAATTTATTTCCTGGAAGTCCCTTGAAGCCCCAGAAACCCGGTTTCTCTAAGAAACCGGGTTTCTAATTTTCGCTTTACTGAGTAATTGCTTACACCTTACACCCTTACACCTCTACACCGCAAATAAACTCTAATCAATGGAGATCGTCTGAGGACCATCAGTTTTACCATTGTGTCCTTGGCTCGTTGAGGTAGTCGTACCAAAGTTTGTGGAACCTAGTTGCTGGGATAACCAAGTTTTAACGGGGTCATCAGCAAGATTGAGTCGAAGTACGCCAGAGGCGAAGCCACCCATAAATGAAACTGGGTGCTTTATCAGTTGTTGAAATATTGGTGATAATTCATCTAGGAACATGGCACATCTCCTGTGACTTTACTTTGGTTGCTGTTCGGGGAACATACATTTATCAGAATCACAGCCTATGGGACCTGCTTCTGTCAACTCGCTAAAGTCGTAGCGACTCAGTGCTGCAAGGAAATCATCTGTTTTACAACGTGCTTCTACCTCTTGAACTAAACGTTCATAGGTTAGTTTGTCTATGGGTTCAAATGGCAAACGCGGGAATGATTGGTGGTCATCAAAACGGGCTAAAAGCGCGGCTGATATGTAACCCTCATCATTTGCGATCGCCTCGTAGATACTTTGACCCAGTAGCTCTATCTCATCAGAACGCAGTTCTAAAGTTGAAGAAGTGTTGTGGGTCACATAGTAACGTTGAACCTGCATGGCAAAATCAAATTGTGCCGATACAGAAAATTTAGACACATCAATTTTATCAGCACCAGGCAGATCAGCCCAAGAGACAGCGACGGGGATTTCCACCAGCCATTCACTCACTCGTGGGTCGAATGGGTTATTCAATAAATTACCTTGTTCATCTTTATCTGATTGAGAAGGTATTATATTATACCCATACTCAACACAAGCTAAGGCGACTGGGTCATTTTTACCGAAGGTAATCCGACGAATAAATCTTTGTGCTTTAGGGGGATGCCATCCAGGACTTGCACCAGTTAGTAAAGATTTGGTACCACTGGGTTGAACAGTGGTACAACGGTTGGGGCGTCTCAAACCGTGGCGATCGCAATAATCCCACACGACACGATGTACAACATCCTTCCAAAAACTAAGATATTCTTGTTCCCGACGCTTAAACTCCAAACCTTGAACAGTTGTGGGTCTTCCTTCCGCCCACCAGCGTAACCAATCGACCCCAAAAGCATGGACAAAGAAATCAAATAAGCCTGTGAAAGACACACCCACAATCGGGTCTAATTCACGGCTGAATTGATAACGAGGTTCCACAAATCTATGATGCAAAAGCGCTGCGACAGAAAGCGCCCCTGCGGTGAAAGCTTCCTCTTGCTCTTTGTAGTTTTTCGGGTCAATTTGATTGAGATGAATTTCTGCCAAATTGCAGTGGAAGTTAGAGCCAATAATTTCACCACACGGATTTAAACCATAACGAGCTACACGATGCTCCAGCTCGTCTGCTGACATTTGGGGATAATGCTGTTGCAACCATTCTTTTGCTTTACCATCAGCATAGGCTTTGATGAAATCGACTTTTTGTTCGTGATTTCGCAAAAGGTCACAGTTAGCTCTTGCAACAGCTTCACCAGCCCATTGAATTGCACCTTCACCACTGTAGTATTGCTTGCGAACAGCATCAATACATTCTTCTAATGAAGGCTTTTGATGGAAAACTCTTGTGTGGTTTGCCATTCTCAGAGCATCACGTTCTGGATCGATACGCCAGTTACCATGTTCATCCTGCTTCCAAAGATTTGTTTTAGCATCTGCAAAGAGATTATCCTCACTGTAACCTTGACGCATACCAGCACTGCGGCGAATATTACCAGCAACAATAGTGACAGCTGCTTCATCAATTAGCAAACAGCATTCAACCGAATTTAATTGTCTTCCTACAGCTTTATTCAGAATAGATGCACAACGTTCATACAGCCCTGGTAATTTTACGGGATTAGCAACACCTCCAAAGCCTTTGAGGGATTCTCCCGCTTTACGTACATCGCTAATATCGACAATAACTTGCACTTCTTGTGGAAATCTTTCATCCGTCGAGAGTTCCAAAAGGCTTTGATAGGATTTCACCCAACCTTGACGACTATCTCCAACGAAGATTGTGACAAGATTTCCTTCTATCTTAACTTCCGTCTCCTCACGGCGTTTCTGAGGAGGAGTACTACCAATCTCTCCTCTCAATTGGACGTGAAGACAATTGCGAATAGTTGGTAATTGGTCAATGTATTTTGGCTCTAGAACTGCTCCTGTACCACTACCCATCATTGCTAAGTCCATAATGAGCCCAAACGCGCTCCAGTCCACCAAGTTGGTAGAAGTACAATTATAGGCTCCAGAAAAGTTCTTGGGTTGGGTGAGCCACTTTGTACCGCCAACCCACAACCAACGTCCACTGGGTAAGGCTTTTAAGTTTCGTTGCATCCGCTCTAGGATATCAGCCTCTTGTGGGGTTAGTTTACCCAATTTGATTAAACCAGAGAGAGTGCGATCGCACACCCGATCCCATGTCTCTCTGATCCCAGCCTCTTGACGACGGCTATAAGTTCTAAAAAATACTGGATGAGCCGCAGGAGCTGTTTCTGGAAAGTTTGCACTCTGACGTTTTTTTTCTAGTTCACGAACCATAACAAAGTCTTGTTGCTTACCGACATAGATTACGACTATACGCTAAGTAGATGAGAGGGTAAAGGTTGAAAAAAAGTAAGATTTGCGCTAAGTCTTTAGCTGTCAGCCATCAGCCTTCAGCCAAGAGCTTGTGAGAATCTTTGTACAAAATGCTATTCTTACAATTAATAAAACCAATAGCTGAAAGCTGGTAGCTGACGGCTGAATGCTTATATTATGTCTCTTGCTCCTTGGCGATCGCCCCTTGCTCGCGCCCTACATCGCAACCGCAGCCAGCCCCACTCACGCTACTTTCAACTTGCAACAGTCCAACCCAATGGACGCCCCGCTAATCGCACCGTTGTTTTTCGGGGCTTTCTTGACGACACTAACTTCCTTAAAATCATTACCGATTCCCGTAGTCAAAAAATTGACCAAATACTTCAGCAATCTTGGGGAGAAGTATGCTGGTACTTTACGGAAACTCGCGAACAGTTCCGACTTGCAGGAGAATTAACTCTCATAGAGAGTAATTCCACAGACCCAGAAATGCAAAAAGCTCGTCAAACAACCTGGCTAGACATTTCAGATAACGCTCGCATACAATTTGCATGGCCCCATCCCGGCAAACCGAGAGCTAATCAGGAAGCTTTTTCACCTCCATCTCCCGATCCCGCGCATCCTCTTCCCACCTTTTGCTTGTTGCTACTCGACCCAGTTGAAGTAGACCATCTGGAATTGAGGGGCGAACCACAAAACCGTAGGTTGTATGTGCGAGATGAGTTTGATGCATGGTCTATCATAGACGTTAATCCTTAACTGTATGTTCGCTCATTAATTCATACAAAATAGGGATTTGGGATTGGGAATTTCTAAATTACAGTTCTGAATGCAAATTGGTATCAGTCCATTTTAATGGACGTGAATTAACCAACAACATCATGAATTCGGGAGACGTATTTTTTTACCTATTCTTTTTCATCCCTTATCCTCTATCCTTTTTTACTCAAATTCCTGAGCCATCCAAAAACTCTTCTATGACTTTATCCTCAAGACGGCAACGAGTCCGAGGAGTTTCAGCTAGGGGTTTTTCGTCAATAAGTGTCGAAGAGCAAGACGCAAAAGCTTCTTCAAAAGCGGAACGAACTGTTGCAGCTGAAAGGCTTTGTCGTTCCTGTTCAATTTGTTGAACCTGTTGTTCGAGTTGCTCAAGCCGATCTACCAAAGCACGAATGACTTGAGCTTCCGCATCAGGAAGACTTCCATGTTCTAGCGGGTCTACCCGAACACCAGAGCGATAAATGATTCTACCAGGAACGCCGACCACAGTACAATCTGATGGTACATCTCGCAAGACCACCGAACCCGCCCCAATCCGGACGTTATTACCTATTTGAATATTACCCAAAACTTTTGCTCCTGCTCCGACCACAACATTCTCGCCCAATGTTGGATGGCGCTTACCGCTTTCTTTTCCCGTACCGCCAAGGGTAACGCCTTGATAAATCAGCGCATAGTCTCCCACAATTGCTGTTTCACCGATGACGACACCCATCCCGTGGTCAATAAAAACACCATTTCCGATTTTTGCACCTGGGTGGATTTCAATTCCTGTCAAGAAGCGAGAAAAGTAAGAAATCAAGCGGGGAATTAAGGGAATACCAATGATACACAGCCAGTGAGCCAACCTATGGAATAGGAGGGCTTGCAAACCGGGGTAGCAAAACAATACTTCCAACCAGTTCCGAGCAGCTGGGTCGCGTTCAAATATAATGCGGAAATCAGCACGTAGTGTAGATAGCACGTTTAAAGTACCCTCGTTTTGCCAGACAAGTCACCATCCTATCTTAGCGTTAGAGGTGACTCAAAAGAATGGATAGTTGATAGTGGATAGTTGCTAGTTGATAGTGGATAGTTGCTTGTTGATAGTGGATAGTTGTTAGTTGAGAATTATTTTTACCACTAACTACTAACCACTAACTACTAACCACTAACTACTAACCACTAACTACTAACCACTAACTACT
>JAWQFQ010000064.1:0-7744 GCA_035967975.1 Scytonema sp. PMC 1070.18 | reverse complement strand
AACTACTAACCACTAACTACTATCACACCCTATACCTAATTAAACTGGAAAAAGACACCACCTTTAAGCATTTCCACGTTGCTACCGTAACTACTGACTGTAAGCGATCGCAAGTTTTGGAAAAATGGTTTACCGATGACTTCCACCAGCTTGAGAACTGGTAGTTGACGTTCAAGAAGTTCTTGACTGTTGGTCCAATCGAGATACACGTAACCTTGGTTGGTTTGAGGTAAAACGGCAATCCCTTCTTGAAAACTACTATTATTAACTAGGGAGTTTTCCTTAGCTGTGAGGGCTCTATTCATCGCCTCAATGGAGGAAGCAAAAATCTCGTAATTTCCAACTTCTGTATAAGTTCCCAACACCTTCGCTTGGATGGTAAATAATTCTCGGTCTTTTGTCAGAGGTGATGTTGTGGGAGTTGTGTTTAACTCCGTCCAAGCAAAGATTTTTTGGTCATCTAAAGTGAGAGAATTTCGGGAAAGACCATTAGATGAGGCGATCGCATCCAAACGATAAATTGCGGCTGGAGTTGAGTCTGATTTTTCCGCCACAAAAATCCAATCGGGTAATGGTTTATCTTCACGGGGTAGCAAACCTATTGCATATTCTCCTTGCACCCAGCTGAAAATATCCTCTTTCCAGTTTATACCCCAACTTTTTTCAGCATCTGCTAAAGGTAAGAATAATTGAGAAAAAACATTTTTCTCCGAACTAAAGATAGTTGCTGTCACTTGTCGCCAAAGAACAGCTAAATTACTGTTATCTAAACGACTTAAATCCGAACTACTGACAGCAAAACTTACCTCAGATGGAAGATATTGTAATGCTCCCACAGGGTTAGAAAGTTGTATTGATGGTGGCAAAAATTCATCTTGCGTGAGTAAAACACTTTCTGCAAGCAATCCTTGAGGTTGTTCTACAAAGGACACAATTTGACTCTCATAGGTTTGAGCATCAGTTCCTAACCCTTGCCATTTTATGACCTGAGGAAGATTCAAAAAAGCAACAGCCAAAGCGTTTTGAGGTAGTTGTTTGATAGCTTGCTGGTATTTATTAGAATTTGTCAAATTAAGTTCCACCGCCTGAACATTATTAATTGCATCGCGTAACACTCTTGGATCGTTGGCGAATAAGACAAAGTTCTTACCAACGGACGCACCTGCAAGAGTACTTTGGATATTAGGTTGGGAATTTTTGCTTTTAGATTGTCGATTTGGAGTTGAATAATATCCTCCTCGTTTTTCCTCTTTTGGCGTTTCTTCTTGTAGAGTGTCATAAATCAACTTAACGCCCTTGTACTGCTCAACCGTTAAATTCCTACCAGCTAATGTTCGTTTGGAGAACAATACTTCTACAAATTCTCGGCTTTGCTCTGGCTGCTGGGTTGCTAGTACCATAAGATACCCTGGTTGCTGTCCGTTTGCAGGGTCACGATCTATGTCTAAATGAGTTACAGCCAGGGTAATTTCATTACCCAGCCAAGGTTGAATATCGTGTTGGTAATCAATACCCGTGTTAGCAAATAACCTTGTTTTTAGTTTAGAGAGTTCCCCGTCCCCTTCCAATACTTCCAAGTTTTCTGGATTGACGAGTAGCGATACCATAACTGGGGAAGTTCGGGATACGAAGATAGCAGCAGTTGGCTGTCCATAAGAAGAGGTAAGATTCAGCGGACTTTTGGCAAACAACCTATTACAACCAGCGATACCAATCAGTAGCAGCACGAGGATACCAACTGCAAGGGATCTGAAAAATAAGCGTTGCGTCATAATTATTACATAGACCGCTAGGGATTACAAAAAAATAATAGACTGCCTTCGAGCATTCAAGGCAGGTTTTACACGAAAACTTTTTTTATGTCCTCTGTGCGCCCTTTACTCATCCATCATTGGTTGTTCAAGGCTAAGATACAAATACCTGCGCTTCCACAGTAGTTACCAGTATGCTAAACTACAAGTCGTTTCATCATCTTCCTTCTGCTGAAGAACTACCCAGTTCTGACGATACACCTGTGGATAACGAATTGCAAAACCTAATTCCCAATTTGTTGTTAGCAACTTTAGCTATGATTTGGGCAGAAAGGATGGATTGGTTTTTTGGGGTAGATATGGGTATATTTTACATTCCCAATCAGCGCTCTCCAAAACCCTTGGTACCAGATGGCTTTCTCAGTATAGGAGTCGAGCGACGCAAAGGACAGCGTGGGCGTCTCAGCTATGTGTTGTGGGAAGAAAATTATGTTGTTCCGCTACTAGCTTTAGAATGTGTCTCCCAAAACTACGGGGGAGAATATGACGATAAGCAGCAAAAATATGCTCAGTTAGGGATATTGTACTACGTCATTTATAATCCAGAATTTTGGAAACGAGACAAGCACAAACCATTTGAGGTTTATCGACTGGTTGATGGAGAGTACGTGCGTCAGCAGGAAGAACCTTTTTGGATTCCAGAAATTGGTTTGGGAATCGGGCGGGGACAAGGAATGTACGGTGGTTGGACAAGAGAGTGGCTGTATTGGTATGCGGAGAATGGAGCTAAGTTTCCTAGTCCAGATGAAGCCACTATGGAACAGCAACTACGCGCAAACGAAGCAGAAAAAAGAGCAAAACAAGCAGAACAGCAATTGGCTGAAATGGATGTATTGCTGAAGCAGTATCAGGAGCGTTTTGGAGATTTACAGTGAGCAGGCTTTGAGTTGAGGCTCGATACTGCACAAAAGATATGGTATAAAAGGATAATATACCTACTGAAATGGGAAAGGCTGTGCAAAGAAGAGGGACAGCCTGTGGTCTATGCTACAAATCAAAATCCTTCGAGCAGCCTTCCGTGAAATACAGAAACTGCCACTTACCGACCTCCAGACAGTTTACTACATCTTGCGTCGTTTGAGTCAGCAAGAGGTGACCGATACTGTGTCTTTGACTGGACACGATCGCCTACTGCGAACCAGACAAGGGAATTTGCGTGTAATCTGGACGCGAGAGTCAAATGAAGAAATTGTAGTCATAAAAGCTGGTTTGCGGGGTGACGTTTATGATGATGCTTTTGAAAATCGCAATCGCGACAATCTAATAACGGTAACAGAACTTATAAATCCTCAAGGAATAGAACTCGCCGAACACCCAGCGTACCATTGGAATCATGACCAAGACGGTGATTGGTACAAATTTGTATACAGTAGTTACCGCTACTCTCCGGTACTTACTCGTTACCAAAGAGAAATTCTTGAAGAACCATTACGAATTTTATCAACATATACTCCTTTGGCTACTGCTAACTCATTTAGAAATAAGGTTTGTATAGTCCAAAGCGCCCCAGGAACAGGGAAAACTGTTTGTGCGACTCTATTTGCCTGTGAAATTTACAAACAATATGAGTGCAATACAATGCTGATTGTACCAGAAGCATTGCGGGGAGACATAGCAGAATACTTGGAAGTGAAACAAGCACTCCAGCAAGAAAACTTTTGGGTGGTTACGTTTCGAGAGTGGCTAGGTAGAATCAATCCGAAATTTCAAAATTCCCTAGCTTCGTCAGATGAAGAATTACAAGCTTTGCGAGCAGCAAGCAAGCTGACTTATCCATCCAAAGGTCTCAAACCAAGTGAAATTACACTAAGGGATGTTTTATTGTATCAGTCTTTTGTATTAGATAAAACCAATTTTCAGCAACAAAAAAACGGAATTTATCAAGTTAACAGACAGCGAATACAGAGGTTAAGTCAGATTGATAAAAAACGTTGGTTAAATGCATTGTCTGGGAAAAAATCTCGTTTAGAAGTTGCTTCTAATTTAAAACAAAATCCACCTGTTCCACCTTTCAATCATAGTTCTACGCTCGTTATTGTTGACGAAGCTCAGGACTTTATGCTATGTGAATTACAAGCTTTAATTGCAGTTTGTCAAGCATGGGAAGAGAGGGGTCATCCAACATACTTATTATTACTAGGAGATTTAAATCAACGTATTCAGCCTACAGATTTTGATTGGGGACAATTAAAACTGAAGAAACCAATACAATTAGGACGTAATTATAGAAACTCCTGTCATATCTTAGAGTTTGCTAATCAATTTTGGAAACTAGCACAAGATATTAATAGAAATTTGGGTAGTAAACATTTACCACAACCAGCCAACTTAGAAGAAGCTTTTGAAGTCGGAGAACCAGTGCGGTTATTAGTATGTGACTCTGAACAGGATGCTCTACAGTTTTTGCAACAACTATCTCAAGAATCTGAACGGGAAGAAAATAAGCGTTATTTACTTCGCTATTTAGCTAATGCGGTGAAGGTCGTTTCTTCTAAGTTGAATGCTTCTTACCCTAATCTATTGATTTTAAATGCGGAACAAGCTAAAGGACGAGAATTTGAAGCTTGTGTTGCTTTTAGTTTATTTGTCGGAAATGGTGAACCATCATTAGAAGAAACTTTTCAGTGGTATACCTTACTGACTCGCGCCCGTTCCCGCTTGTTGGTGGTGTTGACTCCAAACGAATTGAGCCGTCTTAGGTGTGACGAACGTGACTACTTTGAAAAGTGCGATCGCATTGATCCCCAAACAGCTATTAGTTGGATCACAGAACTAGCCAGTGATATTGACCTCAATCAAATGACTGGTGATGTTAAGCATCAGTTATTGCAACGTTGTGATACGGGTCACTTGTACTGGGATACGTATCTAGCTTTGGAACTAGCAGAAGTTGAGGGAAATGATTTATATCAATGGGAACAAGAGGCGATCGCTCGTCTTCGTAAACATTCCCAACAGCATTTACAGAATGAATTCAACAATACTCATGACATTTCTTTACGCTGTTTACTATTAAGAGCAATGCAGTACTCATGGGAAGCAGTTGCGGAAGCCTCTAATTTCCAAAATAGTGATTTCAAGCAGTACGAACGTTTACTCAACAGTATTGCTAAAGATTTAGAAGCGAAAGGTTTACCTTACGAAGCAGCCCGAGTTAGAGCAAAACTTGATGACTGTAATACCAATCTAAATCTTCCTTTTTGGCAAGAAGTAAACCATCCATCCAACCAATCTCAATCTCTAGTAACATTACTATGCCAAGCCTTTACATCTCGTCTTACAAATCTTCATAATACTCTCTAATTCTCAAGTTAACCACCACAAAACTCCCCCATACTCCACACCCCATACTCATGACACAATATACAGATGAGGAAATTGCAAGACAACTTGAAGAACTTTTGAATGTTATTACAAAAGGAACAGATTCAGCAAAAGATGTGTTACAGCAAGCGCAGCAAATTAAAAAAGAAGTTTCTGAATGTATTGAAAGAACGCAGGAGGAAGTAGAGCAACGTTTAGTAGAAGTTAGAGAATTATCTTCTCAAACTGTAGAAAATAGTAGAACAGTGACTGAGCGAATTCAAGAAATAGAAGAAAACGCCAATCACATTTTACAAATGCGATCACTATTACAGCAGTTACATCAGGAAGTCATGTTAGCTGTTAGCGAAATAGGAGGTCAGCAAGGATTAGAACAGTTGAGGAAAGACTCCCAAGAAGTCCAACGCCGAATCAATGAAATTCAAGAATTAATATCTACAGCACAGTCAACATTGGTCACACAAGCCCAAGTGCAGATTCAGCTGCAAGAAAAGCAGGTGTTGAACCAGCTTCAAACTTTGGTCGCAGAAGTTTTAACACCATTGGGGGGACAAGCGGGACTAGAAACTTTGCGACAAGAGCTTCAGCAGGGACGGGAGGTACTAGGTGAAATCCAGCATATAGATCAACAATTACATTCAAATATAGCAACATCACTGGCTCAAGTTCAAGAAACGGTACAAGCACATTCAGCGATGCAAGAAATGGTATCTCAGCTAGAGACGGTTCGTTCAGAAGTGTCTGACCTTGCTAAACAAGTTAGGTTAGATCGCGAAGCCATTAAACATCCTGAAAATCAAAATTCTCAACTGGCGATCGCACTACGTAGAGAAATGGAGCAACAGCAACGAGAACTACAAAAACTGCGAACCCAAATCAACAAACAGCATCGTCTTCAGAACTGGTTACTAGGAATTGTATTCACCTGTGTCTTGACAGCCCTTACCCTGACATTAATCAAATAATCTTTTCCCTGCATTCACTTTGGAAATCATACTACAGCAAGCTTTTCCTTGAAAGCACAATAGGGTAATCACTTTATCCTTTAATTGCGACCATTTTGTCCTTTAAACAACAGAAAAACCACCCCATTTATAACTTAAGTGACTTTTGACTTCCCCGTTCGCGTAGCGTCTCCGTCAGGAGAAGGGGCTGACACTCCCGTACCAGCCTCGTCCTTGAGATTGGTATGGGGTTGTTAACTGCGATGGTATAGCAGTATATTTAATTGAGCGAGTCGGTTACTGGTAATTTCTTAATTTTGAAGATAGCTACAAGACCGTGACCGCAGCCTATTCCTTGTTGCATTTCATACTCTAAAGTTCGCAAGGCGTAACCTAATTGCGGTTCAATAATATTAGCTCTTGGGTCTTCGTACCACATCCAGCCAACATTGGCAATCACTCGGTCAATTGTCATCAGCGTAAATTGTAATGATTTGGGAAACTCATCCCATTGCTCGAGATCTGTGAGGGAAATATTATGAACAAGGCGATGCTTACAGTACTCTACTAAAATGTTCCACGATTCAACTAAGTTGCGTAAAAAGCAGCTGACTTGAGAATGCTCTGGAATCATATTTGGGTCGATTAACAATTCTTGCAAATCGGTGCGTAAGTAATCCTCGTGGAGGCTATTGCATAAACTGCGAAGAGGTTTGATTTTAGAATTGTATTCTTTGGTATCAACATGGCGACCTACAAGGATAGACCGATCCATGAGTTTGGCAATTTCAATTTTTACCCCTGTATCTTGGCTTACTTCTTTTGCTAGTTCCTGTACTTCCTCCCCTGTCCAAAATCTGAGGGGAAATTTTTCAATATCACGGTTCTTCCTTTCTGACTCCGGGTACAGGTAACTCATTGTATATTCACGCACCTTTTCAGTTTCGGTTTTCGCTGACCAGAAATTTGGCCATTCGATAGAGTAGCGACCGACTAAATCCAGTATCACTAGGCTATCGTTAAGGCTATGTTCACAAATATCCCGCAATAAACACACTAGTTCTTCTCTAGAAAGATGGGATAGGGAGCCGTAGGACGAATAGTAGACATCAAAAGCAGCTTCCTGGCTTTTGTATTTTCCTAAGCCCTCACGCAAATCTTGTTGAGCAAACTTGATATGGGGTTCGTTTGTAAAAAGGGCTTTACCTTTGTCCACCATCGCCTGACTAATATCTAACCCTAAATACAGGTCGATTTCATCCTTTGGTAGTATCCTTCTGTGCTGTAAGCCGAGGTTCAAATCACGACTGTCAATTTTTGTAATAATTTCATAACCTTGTCCAGAACCGCAACCTAAATCGACAATTCGTAAACCACGTTTTTGCTGTTGCCGATGTTCTACAAGTTCGCGCAGGAATGGTCGTAAAGCTATGCGAGTTAATTGGTCTTCCCAGTAGGTACGGATATTATCGTACTTGCCAGAGAGGTTTCCGACATAAAGATCGTACTTTCCTTCTTTCACAGCTTGCGTGTATGTCTTTTCTCCTACTGATTGCATGATTTATCCTCATAATTATTTAATTGGCATCGCTGAATCAAAATATGAATTATGCGCTGCGAAAAACCTTCCCACACTTATCCATAAGTCGTTAAGTAGGGAGGTGA
>JAWQFQ010000063.1:0-42020 GCA_035967975.1 Scytonema sp. PMC 1070.18 | reverse complement strand
AATATTACGTCTAACTCCATTTTACTCCAAATTAAAGCTACCTATCGAAATGGGACGGGTTGCTGATGTTGTCTTGCAATGCGGAGGAGGTTGGTTGCTACATCATTATACATTCATTCGTTCTGGATTAGTGGAGTAGCAAGCTGCTGAAGCCTTTCCATATCGAGAATTTAGGTGCAGCAAAAATATCCAAGCAATTATCCGGAATACGGTTGTGTGGAGTTGTATGTAGAGATGTTGCTGAAAAAGCGACTGCATTCTAACTGCATAAAAAGATAAAGCCAACTGTATATAGGTATAGGCGAGGGTGCAAGCCCAACTCACAAACGCCAATTTTGAATAAATTATAAGGTGAGCCATTATGACAAGCTTTTCTCACATCCAACCAAAAAATGACATATTCCGACCAGTTCGTCAGTGGTTAGATTCAATAGAAGTTCACAATGCTAAACTAGCTCATTTTTTGTGCAAGCTGATTCCAGCCCAGTGTCCCTTTGAGCGTGATGTCACTCTATTTGGTCGCACACTCTTCCACATTCCTCCAATGTGTAAGTTAAATCCTCTCTATGAGGAAGTAGTGAGTTTGCGTTTCCGCGCTTTATGCTATCTTGCTGATGAATGTGGTGAAGACGTTACAGCCTACTGCTAAGGGTGAGTGCAATCTTGGGATCGTGTAGCAGCGATAGGTAATCGCACACTAACCGTAGTTCCTTCCGCAGGATTTGATTTAATCAAAAGTTCTCCACTATGAGCCTCCACAATCCGTTTCACGATCGCTAATCCCAACCCAGTTCCTGATGATTTCGTAGAGACAAAGGGTTGAGCTAATTTGGATAATATTTCTGGAGGAATGGGTTGACCGCCATTGTGAATATGAATGCAAACTTGATTGCGATCGCTCTCAAGCTGCAAATTAACACTATCTCCTGTATCTATCGCTTCATATGCGTTTCTCACTAAATTAATTAAGACTTGTTTTAATTTATCTCGATCCCCTTCCACACCAGTCGCAGTCATTGCTGTATAAAAATTAATTTTTCGTTCTACAGCTTCTGGCATCTCTTGTAAGGATGGTAACATTTGAGCAATCAGGTCGTTAATATCTATTTTTTCTAATTGTAATGTCTGCGGCTTAGCGTATAACAATATTTCTTTTAATAATCTTTCTAATCGATTGGCTTCATCAAGTGCTAGCGATAATCGCTCTTGTACTGGTGCAGATAAATCTAGTTTATTAAAAAAATTCAACCCCATTTTCACTGTTGTAAAAGGGTTACGAATTTCGTGAATAATACCAGCAGCAAACTCACCAATAGCAGCCAAGCGTTCTTGTTCCACAAGTTTAGCTTGAGCCGCTCTTAATTCTTCCGTCCTCCGAGCTACCTCATCTTCTAAATTTTGATTAAATTGTAGTTGTTTTTGATAAAGAAAATAATTATCCAAAGCAGTCGCCGCACGTTCAGCAAATAACTCAGCTATACGAACTTCGTCAGGAGTAAATTGGCGTGGTGTTTTGTGAAACGAACAAATGGTTCCAATCACCTCTCCCGCAGGAGTGCATAGGGGAACGCCCAGGTAAGCGTGATAACCTTCTGGTGCTTCTCCGTAATCAGTACAATTTTTGGCATCCGGTACAACCAGACTTTGCCCAGTTTCAAACACTGTACCAGTTAAGCTACCATGTAATGCATAAACTTGATCCCTTGCATCGCCCATGTCTATGCTACTGGCTAGCACTTTCTCACTACCGTTTTGACAAATAGTCACAACTGACCAATCTAGCTCAAGTAATGCACTGACACTCAAGGTTATTTCTTGCAGATAACTCCTGAGTTCACCTCTGCGATAACTCAAAGAAGATAATACTTCTAGTACGTGTCTTTCTGTTTGCCAATAATCTGCTTTCAACTGCATACTATACTCCTTTGTTAAAAAAGATATATGTTTTATACTATGAGTGTTGATTTCTTATATAAAAACATAAGTTAAGTGAGTGCAAATAAATATATATATGTAAACAAATGTTGACACACTCTCAAGCCAACCAACCACTAACTACTATCCACTAACAGCCCTAACTCCAAATTTTATACATGACGGCGCATATTTTATTAGTTGAAGATGAAGTTAAATTAGCTCGATTTGTAGAATTGGAATTGAGCTATGAAGGTTATCGAGTCAGCGTCGCCCATGATGGACTTACAGGACTTACAGCAGCACGAGAGTCCCATCCAGATTTGGTCATTCTGGACTGGATGCTACCTGGTTTATCAGGATTGGAAATTTGTCGCCGTCTGCGAAGCACAGGGGATCGCTTACCAATCATACTGTTAACGGCTAAAGATGAAGTGAGCGATCGCGTTGCGGGTTTAGATGCGGGTGCTGATGATTATGTTGTCAAACCCTTCAGCGTGGAAGAATTGCTAGCAAGAGTCCGCGCCCACTTACGCAGAACTCAGGAAACAGACGCCGATAGCTTGCAATTTGAAGACTTGAATTTAAACCGCCGCACTCGTGAAGTGTACCGGGGATCGCGGTTAATTGAGTTAACTGCAAAAGAATTTGACTTATTGGAATACTTACTGTCTCACCCACGACAAGTCATTACCCGCGATCGCATCTTAGAAGAGGTTTGGGGTTACGACTTCATGGGAGACTCCAATATTATCGAAGTCTACATCCGTTACCTGCGCCTGAAACTTGAAGCCAATAACGAAAAGCGCCTGATTCAAACAGTGCGTGGGGTTGGTTACGTTATGCGCGAGTAAAGTTCTCGCTACACTGATAACGGTGGACAATCTCACGAAATGTCATGAGTTACCTTGAAACAGCGGCGCAATTCTACGGCGAAGTAGCCCAAACACCCCAAGTTGGACTGTGTTGCGTACAAAGTACACCCCTACAATTACCGGGGCTGTGCGTTCCTCGTCAAATGCAGGAAATGAACTATGGCTGCGGTACAACCGTTCATCCTACCGAACTTGGAAACCAGCCTACCGTACTTTATGTTGGTGTTGGCGGTGGTTTAGAAGCTTTGCAATTTGCTTACTTTTCTCGTCGTCCCGGTGCTGTCATTGCTGTCGAGCCAGTGGCTGAGATGCGGGAAGCTGCTTTTCGTAACCTCAAAATTGCTGCTGAACAAAATCCTTGGTTTGAGACTAGCTTTGTAGAAATTCGGGAAGGTGATGCTTTTAACTTGCCTGTTCCTGATGATTCTGTCAATATCGTAGCCCAGAATTGCCTCTTCAATATCTTTGAACCAGAGGATTTAACCCTGGCTTTACAAGAAGCATATAGGGTGTTAAAACCAGGTGGGCGTTTGCAAATGAGTGACCCGATCGCAACTCGTCCTATTCCGGAACATTTACAAAAAGATGAGCGGTTACGAGCAATGTGCTTGTCTGGGGCACTGACTTATGATGAGTATGTTAAGTATATCATCAAAGCTGGTTTTGGACAAGTAGAAATTCGCGCCCGTCGTCCATATCGCTTGTTAGATACTAAGACTTATAATTTGGAAGAAAATTTACTTTTAGAGAGTTTGGATTCTGTTGCTTTCAAAGTTATCATTCCTGAAGATGGGGCTTGTGTTTTTACAGGAAAAACAGCTATTTATGCTGGTCATGAACCATTTTTTAATGATGGTGCAGGTCATGTTCTTCAAAAAGGAATTCCAGCTTCTGTATGTGATAAAACTGCAGCTAAATTTGGTGCGATCGCTCCAGAACAGATAGTTATTACTGATTCTACATGGCATTATAGTGGTGGGGGTTGTTGTTAATATAGCAGTCCTAAATTCCTTGTAGAGAAGAGAGAAACCCGGTATCTTTGAGATACCGGGTTTCTGGGACTCACGATTCTCACCGCTCTAATAGGATTGCTATAGCCTTTTTATTAGGAACCGCAGATAAACGCAGATAAACGCAGATAAACGTGGATAAGTTTGGAATTTAAAACGATAAAAAATGATACCAACAGCAATAACGTCTTTTCAACAAAAACTAGCGTCTTCTTTGAGAAAGAAGGAAATCTCTGTTTTGCAAGTTAATCTTGGAAAGCGCTGTAACTTAGCGTGTATTCATTGTCATGTGGAAGCGGGACCAAAACGCACAGAAGAGTTAACTCCAGAAATTTGTCAACAGTTAGTAGAGTTAATCCAGAGATTTCCGCAAATTCAAATTGTTGATTTGACTGGTGGCGCACCAGAAATGAATTATGGATTTAAGCCACTTGTCGAAGCAGCAAGGGCTACAGGTAAACAGGTTATTGTTCGGTCTAATTTGACTATCTATTTTGAAGAGGGGTTTGGTGATTTACCAGAATATTTTGCCAAACACAGAGTTCGGGTTGTTGCTTCTCTACCTTGTTACCTGGAAGACAATGTGGATAAAATGCGTGGTTCGGGTGTCTATGATAGTTCTATCAGAGCATTGCAATGGCTGAATCAAGTCGGTTATGGTAAGGAATCAGGTTTAATTTTGGATTTAGTATTTAACCCTCAATTGCCGACTACTGAGAAGTTTTCTCTCACTCTAGAACAAACGAAATTAGAAAGAGATTACAACAAGTACTTACAAGAAAATTTTGGTATTGTTTTTAACAACCTGTTTACTATCACTAACCTACCCGTCGGCAGAACTAAACTGTATTTGGAACGGAAAAAGTTGTATGCTCCCTACTTACAGTTTCTAGAGTCTAATTTCAACGCTGGTACAGTTGAACATTTGATGTGTCGAAATGAACTTTCCGTTGATTATCTTGGTAATGTCTATGATTGCGACTTCAATCAGATGATGAATCTACCAGCTAAAACCCGTGATGGAGAGAACTTGACAGTTGGGAGATTACTAGCATCTGGTCGTTTAGACTTGATTGATGAAGTCCAAACGGCTCCATATTGCTATGGCTGTACCGCAGGCTGTGGTTCTAGCTGTGGCGGCTCTTTGGTGTAGGGCGTAGGGTGTGGGGGAAAGGGAACAGGGGAAATTTCTTGGTTACCAAAACTGTTACGAGTGCAATTCTTACACTGACATGGGTTTATTATCAGAGAAAGTTAAGTCTCCTCACACCACCCCAAGCCGTGGACTGCGTTACGCCTCCACGGTTTTTTATTTTGCACTGGAACAGAACTCAGTGAATACCCAATCAAAATTTTCGTTACCAAAATTGTTACGAGCGTGTTTATACTAGTAAGTTAGGACTATGATGATATATAGTTAAGCTCCTCACACCACACCAAGAGTCGTGAAACTTTTTGTTTCGCGGCTTTTATTTTATGACTGTACAATTGACTAGCGGCAGCATTGGCATCAGTATCGCGGACTCGTTCGCCCCAACCAGTTCAGGTCGCGCTGACACTCCCTTGACCATCAAAACTTCGCCTTTGAAGTTCTGGCGAAACTTCCTCATTCTTCTCTTAGTGCAAATGCTATCACTTGCTTAAGTTGACATTAATGGACTTGGCTTCACTTATCCGCTTGTTGAGTAATGTCAAGCTGATGTAAGCAACAAGTATACTCAGCAACTCTAAATTAATAGATGCAATAAATGTAGCGCCTCTAAAACTGTTAAATATATCCCACAAAGCATGGAGTAAAACAGCTGTTAAAAAAGCTCCTAATACCTGCCAATTTAATACCTTACGTCCTGCTTTCTCTCGTTCTCTCCATAGTACGGCGCAGACCAACCCAGTCCAAGCTGCGTGTCCAGCGGGAGATAACAGTCCGCGAGCAAATAAGACCCCATCAAGGACAAGTAGATTTCCCTGCGATCGCAAAAGTGTAACGAAAGCATAGCCCATCGTTTCCAGTGCAGCAAAACCCATTGCAGAAGCAGTTCCTAAAAGTATTCCCGTTGCCTCAGAACGCAGACGACCTTTGAGATAAAATCCTAGAGGGAAAATTAACTTAGCACTTTCCTCAATTAATCCCACGCCAAGCATTGGTAGAAACCCCAGTGTTTCTAGAACATTGTACTCAAGGGTTCCTGCTACAACTGTTCCTACTGCTCCCCCCCAGAGAAAACAAGTAGTCATTGCTGGAAAAGACATTTCCCAGTTTGGTAGAGTTTCGTAGAGGTAAGTTACGAAGGTAATAGGTATTAAAAAAGACCCCAGCAAAATGACGCTAGGGACAAAGTTGAGGTTATTTGTTGCGACGAGCGTGTTTTCAGTTGCGTACAAGAGAACAAGCCCACCAACGAATATTTGAAACCACTTGCGTTTAATAAAACCCATATTGAAATAATGAGATGATAATCAGTATTGATTTAGGCAACCTAATCCATGCTAATTAAATCAGATATGCTGATTAAAGGCTAGATCAATATTCAGAAGTGTGCGAAAGTATTTTGATTCGATTATGCATTAATTTATAGCTGTTGTCAGTGGTAGTAATCAATTATCAATCAATACTGCTCAGTTAACAATAGTCGAAGTTCTAGAAACCCGGTATCTTGGAGATACCGGGTTTCTCATTCTCGCTTATCTGAGCAGTATTGAATTATCAATAAGTTTTAGAGATAGTATTCAAACAATTATACTCCTATATAAGGAATAAATCTCCTCCCCCTTTGCGGTAAATTGGCAAATGCAAGCAACAAGCTATGAAGCAGAGGAGGAAGACATGAAAGTCGTCTTAATGACAGCCCCTGGAAATCCTGAAGTTTTGCAAGTACAGGAAGTCCAAAACCCTACTGTTCCTCTAGAAAAAACCGAACTTCTCATCCGCCTGCAAGCTGCGGGTATTAACCCTATTGATACAAAACTTCGTAAACGAGGCACGTTCTACCCCGATAAAATGCCTGCTATTTTAGGATGTGATGGTGCGGGTGTTGTGGAAGCAGTGGGTCCTGGTGTTCAGCGTTTTCGCGTAGGTGATGAAGTTTTTTTCTGTAATGGTGGCTTGGGCGCACACCAAGGCAATTATGCAGAGTATACAACTGTTGATGAGGGTTTTGTTGCCCGGAAACCTGCTTCTGTATCCTTTGTAGAAGCTGCTGCTGCTCCTTTAGTCTTGATTACTGCGTGGGAAGCTTTGTATGAACGTGGGCGTTTGGAACCAGGGGAACGAGTCTTAATTCACGGAGGTGCGGGTGGTGTGGGTCATGTCGCCATTCAACTAGCAAAACTCAAAGGGGCTGATGTCTGTACTACTGTGAGCGATCGCACCAAAGCTGATTTTGTTAAAAAACTGGGTGCTGACCATACCATTTTCTATAAACAAACAGATTTTGTGCAAGCTGCTTTAGATTGGACGAACGGGGAAGGTGTGGACTTAGCTTTTGACACTGTTGGTGGGGAAACTTTTCATAAAACTTTTCCAGCCGTGCGGATGTATGGTGACATTGTTACCATTTTAGAACCCAACGCTGATACAATTTGGAAAGCTGCCAGACAACGCAATCTCCGGATTGGCTTAGAATTGATGCTGACACCGATGTTACGGGGACTCGTCGAAGCTCAACAGCATCAAGCGAAAATTTTAGCGGAATGCGCCAAGCTAATGGATGCAGGGAAATTGAAAATAAACGTTAATCAGACCTTTCCCCTCCAAGAAGCAGCGCAGGCTCATCAGATGCTCGAAACTGGATCTCAGATGGGTAAAATTGTTCTGGTGAATGGTAGTAGAATATAGCGCTATCAAGTTGTTTAATTGCGATTTACGTCGATTCTGTAAATAATGTCCAGAAACCCGGTTTCTTTAAGAAACTGGGTTTCTAAGCCTACTCTTCACTGAACCGTATTGTGGTATGAGGCACTTTACTATTTCACATTTTCACGGTTGTATCTTTGCTAGGTGTAACATCTTGCGAGTTGTATTCTTGGGAAAAGTAGTAGTTTTGATGCTCGTTATTAAAAATAACTCCATTAATCACCTGTCCTAGAACATTATGACGGGATTTCTCTAAAACCTTTTTTGCAAAAGTGGCATTGATGGAATCAACTATACCCGGACGAACTACTAACAAAACACCGTCAGCCATTTGACCCAGAGTGACAGCATCAGCACCAACAGTTAAAGATGGAGCGTCAATAATGACAGAGTCATAGGTGACTCCAACCTTGTCAACTAAACTAGCCATTCGTTTTGAGTCCAAGAGAGATGCTGGATTAAAAGACACAGCTCCAGAAGTCAGCACGTGTAGGTTGTTCATTACTCCTTTGATAGCTGTGCTAATGTCTGTGTGCCCAACAATTACATCACTGAGACCGTGGCTATTATTGAGTTCCCATATTAAATGCTGAACGGGATGGTGCAAATCTGCATCTACTAGTAAGACTCGACGCTCCATCTGAGCCATTGCTAAGGCTAAATTAGCAGCTACTGTTGACTTGCCTTCTCTTGGTACAGAACTAGTAACAACAATGACTTTTAAATCCCGATCAGCTCTCACAAACTTTAAATTCGCCCGCAGCATCCGGAAAGCTTCGCTAATTGGGGAACGAGGAGTATCTCGAACAATAAGCAGATGCGTGTATGGTCCTGGATCTTGATTGTTACGAATCGATGTTTTAGATTTGCCAAAGAAAGGAATGACACCCAATAAAGGTAGTCCGATAATTTCCTGTGCTTCATCACTATTCTTAATTGATTTATCGTTTGCTTCTAAAAAATACACAGCTGCTATGGAAGCTAGAATACCCAGTAAAGTTGCACTTATATACGCAACTATCGGAGAAGAAATAGGTTCTTCAGGCGCTTGAGCTTTAGATACTATACTAGCGTTTCCTATATTTTGGTTTTCCGCTATTCGACTTTCTTGTAGCTTTTGTAGTAAAAGAGAATAAGTAGATTGGGCTGCTTGTAATTTCCTTTCTAACTGGCGCTGTTGCTGCTCAAATTTTGGCATATTTTTTTGCCGTTGCTGATAATTAGCCTCTAACTTTGTTAAGGTAGACAATTCACTATCTAAACCTTGACGAGTTGACTCTAATTCCATAAGCTTTGCAGCTAGTTGTTGTTGCAAGCTTCCAACTTGGAGGTTGCTATCTTGTTTTAATTGAGTCGTTCCTGCAACTTGTTTTACTCGCTGTTGTAGTATTGCTTTTAAAGATTCTAACTTCTTTTGCAAATTCATTATTTCAGGATGGCTTTCCTGAAGAACAACGCGCCTAGCTGCAAGTTGAGACTCTAGTTGCTGAATTTCTTTGAGTAGATCTTGCACACCAGAAGACTGGCTGAGGGAAACGATCGCTACCGCCTGTTCTGGATTCATACCTAATTGCTGGCTAATAGCTTGAGACTGAGCATTAATATCAGATATTCTAGATTTGATATCGTTAATTTTCTGCTGCAAGTTGCCAGTCATTTCTACTGCTTGATTTGCCTCTCGTTCCAAAGCAACTATGTTGTTATGTTCTTTAAAGAAGCGTAGTTCAGCTTCTGCAGTGCGGACAATTAATTCAGCAGTTGGTAACTGTTTTTCTAAAAACTGACGCGCAGTAGAGGCTTCATCTCGGTGGGATAATAAATTGTGTTCTAGATAGACAGCCATCACTGTATTAACAACCTGTGCAGCTTTGTCAGCATCTGTATCAGTATAAGAAACTTTGAGAATGTCAGTTTTTGGAATATCATTCACAGCCAGCTGTTTCAGAAATTCCTGAGCTTTTAGGGGGGTTCCTGTTTGATTTTTTAGGTTGACTCTCTTTATTGTCTTTTCTACAATAGGCAGAGAACGTATCACTTCTGCTTCTGTGTATATAGGACTGCCTTTGTCCTCTACTAATGGTTCTAACTTGCCTATTTCTGCACCTACTCCGGTCAAGGAGGAGATAGTATTTGTCCTTTGAAATTGGAGTGTTCCTTCTGCCACATAAGAAGGCTTTTTCAAGGTAGAAGTCACCAATGAAAACAAGAAAACGGGAAGAAAAATACTTATTGCAGGTAGCCAGCGACGCTTCAAAAGTTGCCAATACTTTTCAAAAAGAATAGTTTCTTTAGCTTCCATATCAGTTGTTCAGTTACTATTTATTGAATATCTCAATAAATATTGCATCAATCAGCCTTACTATCCGTAAAAAAATGGTTCCTTGTTCTACACTCTTGAAGAAGGCAGCTATGCTAGAGGCAGAGGGCAGAAAACTCACTTCTGTTGGGGATTCTGACCCCAACCTCTAACAGGACACCGTATAAACGGTGGGGTTGTATACCCCATTGGCAGAGGTTAGACGAAATAGAAAGTAGCAATTGTTACTTTCAAGACTTATTCTTCCCTTCTGCACCCCGCAGTATGCCTCATGCCTTTCCCAGATAATACAAGGGCTTGGTTTTTTGTCTTGTAGTTGTGAACTGCCACAATTGCACTAATAACCCTCTCCAAATCCTCGTTTGTTAAATTAGAGCCAGAAGGCAAGCAAAGACCGCGTGTAAATAAATCTTGAGCAACTTCGCCTCTAATACATTCGCAATCAGCAAAAACAGGCTGTAGGTGTAATGGCTTCCACACGGGACGAGTTTCAATTTGCTGTTCGGCTAGTGCTATGCGGATTTGTTCTCGATTTGCACCAAAAGCTGCAGGATCTATGGTCAGACAGGTAAGCCATCGAGTCGCACGTCCAAAAGTTGCTTCTGGCATGAATTCGATTCCCGGCAAATTCCCTAAACTCTGCTGATAAATCTCAAAATTACGTCGTCTAGCTGCTACTCGATCGCTTAAAACACGCAATTGACCGCGACCAATACCAGCCAAAACGTTACTCAGGCGATAGTTGTAGCCGATTTCCGAGTGTTGGTAATGGGGTGCTTGATCCCGTGCTTGAGTTGCTAAAAAACGCGCTTTAGCGACCAAGTTTGTATTGTCAGAAACTAACATCCCGCCGCCAGATGTCGTAATGATTTTATTGCCATTGAACGAGTAAATTCCAATGCGTCCAAATGTACCGGGTGAACGGTCTTTGTAAGTAGCGCCTAAAGCTTCGGCAGCATCTTCAATTAAAGGAATGTCATACTGATGACAAGCTTCTAAGATTGGGTCAATATCAGCGCTTTGACCGTACAAATGAACAATGACAACTGCTTTAGGCAATTTCCCAATGCGTGCCCGATGTTCTAAGGCTTCCCGCAACAAGTCAGGATTCATGTTCCAAGAAGTGCGATCGCTATCAATAAAGACTGGTTTTGCTCCTAAATAAGTTATTGGGTTAGCAGTGGCGGCAAAAGTCAGGGTAGAGCAAAAAACCTCATCCCCGTATTCAACGCCAATTAAGTTCAAGGCTAAATGGATCCCGGCTGTACCTGAACTTAATGCAGCTGCATGACTCGTGCCAACGACTTGACAAAATTCTTGCTCGAAAGCCTCTATATGAGGACCCACAGGGGCGATCCAGTTGGTATCAAAAGCTTCTTGGACGAATTCCAGTTCGTGATCGCCTATATGAGGTGTTGAAAGAAGGATTTTTTGAAACATTATTCTCTAGATAAAGACTGAATATTTACTAACCGCTCACATTTTGAACTAGTGATATTTTTTTCTACTTTGAGCCAATTCAAATCGGGTTTTTCCCCATTTGCCCAAGCAATTAAAGCTGCTGGAAGATTAGCTCCTGCTTGATGAGAAAATGGATATCCTCCTCCAAAGCGTGGATTCATTTCTATCACTTTGAATTCTTTTCCGCCTACAATAACGTCACAATCAAGATTGCCAATATGACCAAGTTTGTGACCTATTGTTTGACCTAAATGTTTTAATTCCTCATCTTCAACAGTCACAGCGCGATCTGTCTCTCCTGCTCGCATTACTAGCTTATGCTTGGCAAAAGTAGCTATGTAGTTACTGTTTAAGTCATTGATGATATCAAGACCGTGCTCTTGTCCAAACACCCGCTCCTGAATAAGGACGCACTTATCGGGGTTTGATGCACTTATCTCTGCTAAAATTGTTCGAGATAAAAGTTTCTTGACAAATCTATAAGTTAGCTCTAACTCCTCATTATCCTCTGCATATCCAATTCCAATAGATGCGCTTCCCCAACGAGGTTTAACTACTAAGGGGAAAGTGATATCACCTCGGTTAAGGGCTTGACGTGCTTCGTTTAGTGAAAGGTATGTTTTTGCTGTAGGAATATTATGTCTTTCTAAGAATTGAAATGTTGCCCATTTATCATTGCAAGTCTCGATAACTTCTGGAGAAGACAGGACTGGAATTGTTCCTATTTTAAGAAAGCGATCGCGTTGTCTTGCAAGAAGTGGTAATTCTAAGTCATTGAGTGAAATCAGCAAACGAACATCATATTGCTGACATATATACAGTAGCTTATCAAAATAGTCAACATGAGTTACAGATGGCAAAACAAAACCTTTATCAGCTTCGTGTAGTGCTGGAGCCTCTGCACTAGTATCACCTGCAAATACTCTTCCTCTGTTTTTCAAGACCTCTTGGAAGTACTGTACTAAATAATTGCGACGACCAGCACAGGTTAACATGATATTCATATTTCTACCTCTTAGATTACATAAGTACAAAACACATCATCAAAATTTTCTTGCCGCCTGCTTAATGTATACTCATCAGTTATCGAGTCATAGCAGAGAATTGGAGGATTTGGACGAATAAATGGCGGTTTAAAAACAATAGTATAAGCACCCATATTATCAAAAACTGTATAATCACCAGTCCCTATTTCTCCCTGGTAGTCTTCATACAAACAGTCATGCTCCATACAAGTATAGCCAACAATATCAACTGGATGTATTGTTTTCTTAGATTTTTTTTCATCATTTTGATAAACTTCTAAAGACAATTTTTTATTTGTTAAAGTCGGTTTAACATTATGAATACTACCCACTACAAGAGCAATATTACGCCCTCTCACTGTTTTTATTCCGACTATTTTTCCTACAAACTTAATGACATCAGAAACCAGTGCTACACCAGGCTCTAAAATTAGTTCTGGACTTAATTCTTTTGAAAAATGCCTTCTAACTTGAGGCGCGATTGCTTCTGCATATTCTTGATAACTAGGTATATGACAATCAAATTGTTGTCTTAGTTCTTGATTCATATTGCCAAAATAACCACCTCCTATGTCTATAAATTTTAAATGTTTATTCTTAAAATATTCATAACTCAATTCTAAAATTTTCTGAGTTCGTAAAGCATAGGATTCTACACTTCTCTGAGATGTTGACAAGTGGCAGTGAAGCCCTTCTACAAAACAATTATTTAATGTTTCAAAATCTTTAAATACACCATCAAGTTCACCTGCTTCTACATCAAAACCAAATCGTGATATACGACTTCCACCGATATCAAAATTACATCTTAACCCAACAGCTATTTTGTGTGTGGGGAATCTGTGTGCCAACTCTTTAACAATTTCCACTTCTTCTTGGGAGTCTAAATTGACTATTGAGCCAGCCAAAATAGCTTTTTCCATATCATCTTTATGCTTAAGAGGACCATTAAAGATAATTTTTGATGGAGGAACACCAATGCGTATTGCCAACTCGTATTCCATTTGAGATACAACTTCTGCATAACCACCCATAGAATCAACAGACTGGCATAGCTTAGGAATATAGTTAGTTTTATAGGAATAGCCTATATTGCTTTTTGGGTAAATTGACCGAAAAGACTGGAGAAAATCTTTGTAATTATATTCAAATTTTCTAATATCTAAAATATAGAATGATTCTCCATATAATTTTTCTAACTGATTTATTGTTTGCCAAGAAAGTTCCATTTGAGACTCCTTTTAAGAAAACTTGAATTACGATTGATAGGCTTGTAATTACGCTTTAGCGCAATTACAAATTCGCCTAGAATGTCGGTATATTTAGATTTATACCAATCTATTTAGTATTGCTCAACTTAACCTTGAAAATCTTCTGCTGTAGCTGAGCCTTCTTGATTGATTCCTTCTTGTTGAAGTACTTTAAACGCTGTCAGAAAAAGAATTTTCAAGTCAAGCCATAAACTCCAATTATCCACATACCAAACATCAAGTTTAAATTTTTCTTCCCAACTCAGAGTGTTACGACCGTTAATCTGAGCTAAACCTGTAATACCAGGTTTGACTTCATGGCGTCGTGCTTGAAAAGGGGTATACAAGTCAAGATACTTGACTAATAGAGGACGAGGACCAATAAAACTCATGTCACCTTTGAGAATGTTCCATAACTGAGGGAGTTCATCCAAACTTGTTTTCCGCAAAAATTGACCAAATGGTGTGAGACGTTCTTCATCAGAAAGTAAATTCCCTTTCTCATCGCAATCATTCGTCATTGTTCGGAATTTGTAAAAGATAAAGATGCGACCATCTTTACCAGGTCGTGGTTGGGCGAAAAAAATTGGGTGACCCATACGAATGTAAACAGCAATTGCTACACCAAGTAACACGGGACAAACAACAGTGAGAGCGATTAATGCAACAACTTTATCTAAGACAGATTTGATGAAACTCCCTAACTGGGTCAAATATGTACTTTGCAAAGTTTTAGCAGACGTGGACATACGATTTATCCTTTGTTCTCATGAATCAAAAAACCAACAGAGTTAAGAAAGGACTTTACAGAAGCAAACAACTATATATTTGTGTTGTTGTGCTACCTGACCGGACAGCACCATTCTCAACAAGAGTTAGGTAAATGCAACGATTTTGTGGCGGTTCGTGCAATGCTTTGTTATTAGCTTTATAAACTCTAGAAACCCTGTTACTTACATGACTGACTTTGGATATCGAGATGTCACCCATCCCTTTTGGGGATTTAAAATTCAAAGTTCAGAATTAAAACCATCTCTCTCGGAATTTATGCGGGGGCTTGAACCATGATGTGACGCCTCAACAAAGCCTCAGCGTATAAAGTCTCGTGCAGCCTGATAATATGACGTAGATCGTAAGCAGACATACGCTCTCGTCCACGCTTTCCCATCATGCTAGCTTCTTGGGGATGGTCTAATACGTGGGCGATCGCACGCGCAAATCCTTCCACATCACCAACTTTAATCAGAAAACCACAGCCTTCTGTTAACAAATCTCGAATTCCCCGGATGTCTGTACCAATCACAGGAGTTTCCAAGGACAAAGACTCCATGACACTCCTAGGTAAACCTTCTTGCTCGGAAGCAAGTACAGTCGCTACAGAAGCACGCATTAAAATTGGAATATCCTTGCGGTAACCTAAAAAACGGACTTGATTTTGCACCCCTAATTCAGAAGCTAACTGCTTTATTTCTGGCATTAATGGTCCATCTCCTGCAAAAGCCAAGCAGGCTTCACGATGGGCTAAGCGAGCAAATGCTTTTAAGACATCTTGAGGGCGCTTGCGAGGGACAAACTCAGCAACTGAGAGCAACAAAGGCGTCTGTGATTTTAACCCCAGTTCTTGACGCACTTGTCTAACCTCAGCTTCTGAAGTTTGATCGAGACTGTAATACTGTAAATCTACTCCAATTCCAGGCATATAACAAATGCGTTCAAATGGAACTAGCTTTTGGCGTTTTGCGGCTTCTTCATCCTCACGATTAATCACCACTAAATAATCTGTCCAATACCCAGCTAGTTTTTCTAAAGCCTGAAAAACTAAATTTTTTAATGCTTTTCCTTCACTATGGAAGTGAAACCCGTGAGCGGTGTAAATGACCTGAGGTTTGGGATGCTTGTTCCAATTCTTGAGGGTGTATCTAGTTACAAAACTAGCTACAGGCGTATGGACATGAACGATATGGTATTGACCTTGTTGTATGGCTTCCCGAATTGTCTGTGGGGCGACTAGTAGATTGTGTGGATCGAGGGGATTGCGCGACCATTTGACCTCCCAAACGCGATCAAAAGTTTGCAAACATTCAGTACAATTTGAAATTCCACAAGCCATTGCATCTACTCGCCAACCCTGATTGCGGAATTGTTGAGCAAAGGGAAGAAGAAAACTTGTGAGGGTGTCCGGAATGGTAGTAATCATTAATAGGCTATTCATGACAAAACGTTTTTCCCTATCCTGAACACTCGAATATTGACCCAGAGGAAATTAAGATTTCCCCATTAAACATGAGCTAAAGCAGTTTCATATAAGTTTTCGTACTGCGCTACAACCTTCTCTAGGGAAAAGGATTGAAGGATTCGATTTCGTGCTGCTTGTCCTAGGGTGTGTCTACCATCTGAACCCAAAACAATCAGCTCTTTCCAAGCAGAAGCCAAAGCTTCTGGCTGTTTTGGAGGTACGACGCGTCCTGTATTTCCCACAATCCAAGGTGAATCACCAACATCCGTTACCACACAAGGTACACCACAGGACATTGCTTCTCCTATGACCATTGGAAATGCTTCTCCATAAGCAGAGGAAGACGTAGCGACATCTAAAGCAGCAGTTAAGCGAGCCATATCATTACGCTCTCCTAACAAGTGCATTTGATGAAAAACTCCTAAATCTTGAATTAATTGATACAAACTCTGATTGTCTTGATTAATGTCAGTTCCAGCTAAAAGAAAGTGGATATCAGGATAATCTTTTAACAACAAAGCAGCGGCTTGGATAAAATTAGCATGGTCCTTCATTGGATGATAACGACCAAATAATCCTATTAATAAGGAGTCTTTAGGTAAATGCAACTCTTCTCGCACACTTAATCTAGTTTCAACTGATGGAGTAAATAGTGAAGTATCAAAGCCATTGGGGAGTATGTGGTTATTTTTACTGCAATAGCCTAATGCTTCATGCTGTAATTTACTGGTTTTGGAAACGAAAATAATTTTTGAAGGGAGTTGAGATAAATAAGCACACCATTTAATAATAGCTGATGTCATCTTCTTTTCATTCTTTAATGAAGAAATTGAATGATGAATACTCCATAAAGAAGTCGATTGTTTTTTTAAAAATAGATGAGCTAATTGTGCAGCTAGATTCCCATGATACATCCAACCTTGAATTAGATCGGGCTTAATTTGGTGTACGAGACGCGCCAGTCGCCAAATGACATCTGGTGTTGGTGGTATTCCTTGTCTCATGTTAATTGTATACACTGGAATACTTAAGGCTTCAATGCGATCGCCATAGCTACCTCGATCTATTAAAGAAATAACAACTGGCTGAAATCGCAATCGGTTTATTTTAGATAGTAAACTATAAAGCATTCTTTCTGCACCGCCAGTTGAAAGTCCTGTGATTATGTGTAATACAACAATTCTTTTAGACGTATTAATATACACGGCTTTTTCTCTCCATAAGTTTGTGTTTTTGTTTTTGAACCAAGGAAACCTTATTGAACAAAAAAACTAAGATAATACTAGAGATGAAATACCAAAAATTGCTAATTAAGAAGACTTGAGGTTCTCCAGACCCACAAAAATCTGTCCATATCTTTGCAGTTAAAGCGTAGAAATATGGCATCCAACAGATATTATGGAGATGTCGGTTACAGATAGTTTGTAGATAGCGACCAAGCCATCCGAAAGCCAAGCAAAAAATAATCAGTCCTGTCCAAGACATACTATATATCCCAAAGGCAAGAAAGCCAGGTGGTATAGCGTATTCATTAGTGTGTACGATGAAATAAGTGTTATATTCTCCAATAGATTTTGGTGGTTCTGTACCTAATAATCTATCTGGTAACAAATCTAAGAAAGCATAGAAAAAATCCACAAATAACCGGATTTCATATTGGTTATTGAAAGCAGCATCTAACGAATGAACTGGATATACAAAATTGGCTACTAGAGCATAAAAATCAAAACTTTCCTCTGATTTATCGTTTAAAGATGCGATAAAGCTTTCTACAACAGCAGATAACCCATCTGGAAGCGCAGTCAAACTAAAAAAGAATGCTTTCCCGTAGAGAATAAAGAGGACTGCGAAATAGATTAAAGGGACAATCAAACCAAGATTAAATTTTTTGGTTCGGATGACATAACCTAAATAAAATATAAGTATGTAGTTTATCACCCGCTGGCGTCCACTTGCTATTATAGCAACAATAATTGAAATAAGTATGGTGCTCAAGAAGAGAATTAATAAAAATAAGTTAGGTTTTTCAACTTTTTTAAAAAAAATAAAAGAACCCACTAAGTAAGATGCGAAAAAGGCAAAAAACATCAGGGGTTTAAAAAATAAAAGAGCCCCTCCTTCCAAATTAACTTCTGCACTCGATCTGATGATCATTGCTTGCGATATAGCATTTAACAACCCTCCATGTTGCGATGAATATATATGCATCGAAAGGCAAGCGAATAATAATAAAAAAATAGCAAAAACAATAATCTTTTTATCACCACGACTCCTGAGGATGACCTGATTACCCCACTTTCTACCTAAACTTGAAGTAAAACCAATAAGTACACAAAAATATCCTAAAAATATTGCTAAAGCAGTTTGTATATTACTTGTGTAATTCGAGTTATCAAAAGTCAATAGTGAGCTATTTCCAACGAAAGTATTAACATCTAAGATAAAGGCAGGTAAAGGATACCATATTATAAAAAAGATATGAAATAAGGTTAAAAAATCGATTTTATTTTCTTTTTTTCGTTTAATCTCTATAAAACAGATAAACAATATCAGTCCTAGGTAAGCTGAGGCTAGCATACAGAATTTCCTATGATGGCTCGTGCAAGATTGGAGAAGATCAAATTATAGATTTTCAAGAGCTACCTTTGTTTTCAAGACTAATTGCTCAACTGAAAACTGAGTCAATATTCGTTCTCGAATATACTCTCGACAGCAACCATTGATCTTAAGGTTTTCGACCAAACTGCTCATAGCAGCTTTCAAAGCTTCAGTATTTTGGGGTGGTACCACTAAGCCTGTATCACCAACAATCCAAGCTGAATCGCCAACATCTGTCACTACACAAGGTACCCCACAAGCCATTGCTTCACCAATGACATTAGAAAATCCTTCGCCATAAGCAGAAGCAGAACAGACGATATCCAGAGCATTGTATATATCTGGCATATCTGAACGTCCTCCTGTCCAGATGACTCTTTGGGATATGTTTAGTTCTAAAGCTAGCTGATGTAGCTGTTGTTTGTAATTTTCCGAGCCATTACCTATGCAAACAAAATGTACATCCTCTCTCTCTTTAGAAAGTATAGCCGCTGCTTTGAGAAAGTTAGGATGGTCTTTCATTGGGTCTAATCTTGCTACTAAGCCTATTAAAACTGTCTCCTCTGAAATTCCCCATTCTGCTCGGATTTTGCTTCTGGCTGTTGGATCGGGCTTAAAACGTTCAATATCAATACCATTGGGAATTACCATCATCTTGCTTTCAGGTAATCCTAACTTCAAATAGTCTGAACGACCAGCATGAGAATTCACAATAATGAGGTCAGTTAAGTAGGATAAAGGTCGTTCTACTATAGAGAGCCAATTCCCTAACCAGTCATAATGGTCATCAGCCATTTTAGATTCGCGTATTCCCCAAATTATTCGAGTTGAGGGAAAAAAAGGCTTTAAGAAGACAGTTAGTATATTTGCTTCACCAAGATATCCATGAACTATATCAGACTTTATATGTTTAATCAATTGAATAAGACGCCAAAAGAAGCTAAATATATCCCAGCGCCCTCCTTTCTTTAAAGAAATTACAGAAATATTACTATCTATTAAATCTTTTTCTAAAGGACCTCCAGAATAAAAATGTAAAACAGTGACATCTAAACCCATTTTTTTTAGCCCTTTAACTAGTGTTATTAACTGTCTCTGTGCTCCACCATATTCTAAGTCACGAATCAGAAATACTATTTTTTTTGTCATTGTCATATCTTGGAAATTCCTATTTTTAAAATGAAAAGAATATAGCAGTTTCATTAAAGTATGTATGACACTCAACGAAGGAACTTCATGTGTGTTGTCATTTGACTTTTTTATGTAGAAATTCAGAGAATAATACTTCCCACATTTCCACTATTTTCTCTAAATTAAATCTTGTCACTCCTTCTGGTGCATGAGAAGCTAAACATTGCCGCTCTTGTTCATCAGACATTAAACGATCCATAGCTGATGCTAAAGCTGATATATCTTCATTCGGCACTAAAATTCCATCTATACCATCACGAATAATCTCTCGCGGTCCACTCGGACAGTCTGTGGAAATGACTGGTAAACCACATGCCATTGCTTCAATTAAAACATTCCCAAAACCTTCAAATCTTGAAGATAAGACGAAGATATGTGATTTTTTTAACAGAGGAAAGGGATTCTTGATGACTCCTGGCAATATAACTTGATGATTTAAGCCTAAATCATCTCTTAAATTCTCTAGTTCTGAGCGAAGTTGTCCTTCTCCTAGTATTATAAGCTGCCAGTTTGGATATTTATTAACGATTTGATGAAATGCTTGTAATAAAATATCAAAACCTTTTTGATAAGTTAACCGACCCATAGCAATAATCCATTTTTTATCAGCATCTACACCCTGAGTGAAATCGAAGGTCTTGCCATCTTCAACTGTTGCTAAGGGATTATATATAACTGCTCTTTTACTTTTTGGCAACCAATCAAAATAACTATCAACTCCTTGACTAGTACTAATCACTTTAGCTGCTATCGGATAAGTTAAAAACCGTAAATAATCCCACATTTTTCCCTTAGAATTTGTACGAGGATTATTCTGTTCGCTCAGTAATACTGGATAGTTTGTGCTAGTAAGAGCCAGCAATGTTACTATATTCGTAGTATCTAAAAAAGAAATCACTAAATCGGGATTCTGTTTCAGAATTACCTTTTTTAAAATTCTAATTCTATTAATATTGTTGATAATTGCGTGAAAGAATGTAGGTGAATAACCAGTAATACCTAAAGCTAATCTTTTAACTTCATTTGGTAATTGATAAAAGTCATGTTGTTGGTTTTCAAGAGTGAGTACAGTTACTTGATAACCTTTTTTTAAGAAACCTTCAGCCAATAGAACTACCGCTCTTTCTGCTCCACCACTGGTCAGAGATGAAATGATTAATGTTAACCGCATTGCTTTTATAATCCACGTTGTTGTTTTAAAACTTTATTGACAGAAACAAGTGTAAAGACAAAAGAAAATAGATATACACAGCTAGTTGAAAATGCTATTCCTTGAATCCCCATCCATTTGATAAACAAAAAATTGAGTATAATGTTGAGCGTTAAATTGAACGCCGATACCCACATTAAGATATGATTCTTTTGTAAAGAAGATATTAATCTTACCGCTAAAATATTAGCAGTATAAAAAGGTATCTGTAAAGCATAAAAAGATTGTATTTGAGATACTAATTGTGTATCTTTTTCTGTAAAGGAACCTCTTTGAAAGAGTATCCGAACTATAGATTCAGAAAATATAAGTAAGAGAAATGTGAGTGGTACAGTCGTGACAAAGATAAGCCGCAAATAGTGTTTGAGAGTTTTCTCCACTCCATACCAATCTTGACAAGCAACCATTTTTGAAAAAAATGGAATAACAGCTGTACTTAATGCTGTACTGATGAGACTAATTGGAGACGCAATAACCCTATTACCATAGTTTAATGCTGCTACACTTCCAGGAGACAACATTGCAGCCATTGCTTGGTCGATTGAGCCTGCGCTACATATTAATAACGATCCCGCAATCATAGGTGCATACTGGCTAGCAACTTGGCGCAGTTGAGTATCAAATCCATACCACCTTGGACGTAATGAAATGCCTTGTTGATGAAGGGCAACTCCTATAATAGCTATTTCTAACACTGCACCAATGACTAGCCCTGCAGCTAAGGCAAATATTCCCCAAGACTTCAATCCAACAAGCAATACAACAGTGATACCCGGAGTGATAATCGGGCATAAAGCAGCTATTGCAAAACGCTCTCCAGCATTCAAAATAGCACTCCATATGGTAAAAATTCCACTGAGCATGACAAGTGGTGCGATCGCATAAAGTAAATGAATGGTTAAATCTAGCTTTTGAGAATCAAATCCTAATGCAATCCAGGGTAAATATAGTGGTGCGGTAGTTAATATTAATGTAGTTGCGATCGCCAGTAACCCTACGCTCCAGATTGTTGCTCCGGAAAATAGTTGTTGAGCTGCTTTTTTTCCTTCTTGCTCTCGTACTTGAATATAAGTCGGTATCAGAGCAGCATTAAAAGAAGCAGAGACTACATTAACCACTAAACTGGGAACCGTAAAGGCAATTAAAAATGCATCAAGCTCATCTGCTGTCCCAAACCTCCAAGCAACGACCAATTCTTTACCTATCGCTGCTACTTTGACAAATAATGTTAAAAATCCAACTATGACAGCAGCACGAAAAATTTTACGATTGATAGAACCACTGGTTAAATTTTGCCATTTCTTAAAAATTCTCTTTAGCACAAATCCTCCCATTGAATTTGATATATTCTCATACTCTTGCATCATGGTGAAAAACTGGAGTTCTTGAGAATAATGACCCTATAAGGGACTTCCAAGAAATAAATTAATCATCTTGTGGGGTGGGCGAGACGCCCGTACCACAAGAAATATTGTCCGACTTTTTTATTTGGAAGTCCCTAACAGCCTATTTTTTTGTTTCGACACCTGGTTTTTTAGGCTTGTTGAGAATGGTGAAAGATGTTAGATATAACAATTTCTTTTGTAACTATTTAGTTACGAGATCTAAAAAAATTGTCTTTTAATAACGTACTTTCTACTTGAGTAGAGTCAATAGATACACTTGCCAACAAGGAGTTATAACCTGTAGTGCTTTCCCAAACATTTAGATTAGCCAATCTAATTGAATATTCTGGTCGATTATACAATTTAGAGGTTGGATCGGGTAAGTTTAATAAAACTTCATATTTTCCGGGTGATATTGTTACGGGAATACCACCTACAACATTTATTGTTTTGGTATTACCTGGCATCCACATTCGAGGGTCTTCTGTAACTGATAAATAGTATTCATCTCCTGTTATTTGGTTACGTAAAATGACTTCAAGTCCTCGAGGATTGTAGGGGCTAGCCCAACCATCATTGATAATTGTAAAGTTCATTGAAAATGTGCCGCCTGGGTTGACTGTCTCAGGGATTTCTGACTTTAATAAACGAAACCGATAACCTAAACGACCCTTGATTTCATCCATACAGCCTTGAGATTCCCACCCATGTAAAACTTCTTTTCCGTCAAATACATCGCTGTTTAATGTACTCCAATGCATTCGTGATAGTTCATTTAACGCATTGGGACAATCATCATATTTACTGGAATGGCAAACTTCACCACCTTGGACCACATACCGATTATCAAGATTTAAAAATCTCTTTTGCTTGTCTATTTCATCCATATCTATACTGTTATACGTACCCCAATCATCAATATCAGCTAAAAAACATTGGTTTTGAGCACCAGTTCTAGCTCGATAAGTTTCATTAAAAGCTTGCTCAGGAGTGAGAGGATTTTCGTTATTAAACGCATCTCTTTTATGATGAGCATATCTGAGTGTAACCATTCGTTGTGAAGGCAAGACAGATAGCAATTTGAACAAGATTTCTCTTCTATCTTCAGGATTTTTATCTAAGCCATTTGATGATGTATGCCACTCACCCCAATTACCAATAAAACCTGCCTCCAGATAGGAAATAACATCATAATTTGCTTCTAATATTGGTTGCAATTGTTCGAGATGAGATAAGATTCTATCTTTAGTAGCATCAGGACCACCACCTATCCAGTTATAACCAAACCGTGGAATCAATTTAATACCAGCTTCACGAGCCATCTCAAAATCATAGTCAAGCATTTGCAAGAAAGACTGAGAAATAGGTTGGTTTCTAAATTCAGAAAGTAAATAATATCGTCGCAATAAAGTCATGTTAAGACTTTTAACTTCTTGTAACTCAGATAGCTGTAATGGAGGCGCAGGTTCATTAGTGAATGGACTAGATGCAGCATAAAATCCTCTTTCTGGATTGGATAGATTTTCATCATAGCTGATTTCATACTCGGTGGTAATTGTAGAAACGTCTTTAGATATGCTGGGACTATATAATGATATGAAAAGATTAATAATCAATATCATCACAATCAAAAATCCATATTTTCTATAATTTTGAAGTTGCATTTTCACCATCTTTCTAAATTTTTAAGATTTGTTTTCCTCAAGAAAGGTAAAGGACAGAGAGTAAAAGAGAAAACCCCTTCCCCGATGGTCTGAATCTTTGAAATCAACCACTCGTGAAACCAAGGGAAGTAATACCCTGACTAAATTTCCAATTGAGTGGCTTTCATCGTGGTTGGTTTTGAATCCCCATCTGTTGCGTTAGCTTTCTGCTTTCTTACGAAACATCAATGCCCTTTACTCTCGTCTACCTGCTTTCTTTAAACCATTTTCATTTTGCTACATCTACCTAGTTAATAATTCAAACTTATAGGACTCCTATTTGATTTTTGAAAAAATTCCGTACCACTCGCAAGACCTGATTTCCTGTAGCAAGATTGCCTATTGCCTATTGCCTGCCTACACGAATCAGTTCATAAATTAAACCGGATTCCTATATGACTCTAAGTAGAAGGAAACTAGGAAAAAGATGTTGTCATATTGTTATCCGAGATTCGCTCCCACTTGTGCCAACCTATTCTGATTTGAGGTTGTAACAATAGTGGTATTTGTTATAGTATCCACTGGCACGTGACTATCTATACATTTACAGTTATATCCCGTTACCATCTGTTTCAACCAAGACCATATAGAATTCACATCATTATTAGCTGCCGCTTGACATAATGCTTCCACATTAATATCTATATCTTTTGGAATCATACGACTAGCATTTTTCACAACAAACAATTTATCGTGTTGAGTTGGTTCGTATTCCTCTCCCGGAATAAACAACTCTTCATATAGCTTTTCTCCCGGTCGCAAACCCGTATAAACAATCTCAATGTCCTTGTTAGCTTCATATCCAGAAAGGCGAATCAGTTCTTTTGCTAAGTCAGCAATTTTGACAGGTTTACCCATATTCATCATTAACACTTCACCACTGTGACCAAGTAATGCAGCTTGCAAAACCAGTTGTACTGCTTCTGGAATGGTCATGAAATAACGGCAGATATCAGGATGAGTGACTGTGAGTGGACCACCGGCAGCAATTTGTTTTTTGAAAGTAGGAACAACACTACCACGACTCCCTAAAACGTTGCCAAAGCGCACAGCAACATAAGAATTGCCACTTTCTCTTGCCGCTTGCAATACCAACATTTCAGCGACTCTCTTACTGGCTCCCATGACATTAGTAGGATTCACTGCTTTATCTGTAGAAATCATGACAAAGTGTTTAACATTGTATTGCAGTGCTAGCTCGAGTAAATTTTTTGTTCCGACTACATTGTTCGTTATTGCTTCTGCTGGATTTAATTCCATTAAAGGGACATGTTTATGAGCAGCAGCATGGAAAATTACATCTGGTTGGAATTGCTCAAAACCTTGTTTGATACGATTCTGAAAACGAATGTCAGCAATGAAGGCATAAAGACGAGGAGTTGGTCTTTGTGCTTTATTATCATCTTTTAGTACTTGAGCAACTTGTTCTAGTTCTTGTTGGATACTAAATACAGAATTTTCTCCATGTCCAATAAGCATTATTTCAGCAGGGTAACATTTGAAGATTTGACGGCAAAGTTCACTACCAATTGACCCGCCAGCGCCTGTAATAAGTACTTTTTTGCCTTGCAGAAATTGATAAACTCCTTCGATATCTGTTTGTATGGGTTCGCGTCTGAGCAAATCTTCTATTCTTACATCCCGAATGCTGTCTACTCGTACGCGATCGCTCAAGATTTCATGTATCCCCGGTAAAGTATTCGTTTGAATGCCAGTTGCTTTGCAGATACTTAAAATTTCTCGAATAACTTGTCCACTAACTGTAGGCATAGCAATGATTGCTTTATGAATTTCAAGAGATTTCACAATCTCAGGGATTAGATTACGATTTCCAACTACAGGAATACCCCGTATACATGCGTGTAATTTCTTGGGATCATCATCAATAAAAGCGACAGGATGAAAACCAAGCTGAGGATTTCTCTGCATTTGTTCAACTAAAGAAGCTCCTGCACTCCCTGCACCAATTATCAGTACCCGTTCCGTTAAATTCAGCGCTGCATATTGTAGGCTAATTCTTTCCACTATCCTAATACTGAAACGTAGCGCCACAATGAAAATAAATGAAAGTAAACCATCCAAAAGTGGCAGCAATTGTAGCACCTTATTAACTATGAAATCTACATATACCAGAACCGAAAATGATAGGGTTTGGATGGATACTGCTGTTGTCATCAGTATGGATATATAAAGCAGTTCTTCAATACTGGCATACCGCCAGTAACGTCTATAAAAACCACAAATCCAAAATATACTGAGTTTGACCAGTAAGAATAGTATTGTTACCACTGCTAGCTCTGATATGTAGCTGTTCAAGGCTTGATGACTATCTAACCGGAACAATAGAGCTAAAGATGGCGTGATGAAAAAAACCAGAATATCACAAATAAACAAATGGCGGTTTCTCAGTTTTAGCAGAGTAGTTAATAAACAGTTATTCAATTTTTGATTCCACGTGTGAGAACTCATGATACATCCTTGATTTCTATCGGAAAAAGACTAGAATATTGAACTCTAAATTTAGACATTAGAGCTTTCTAAAGCGTCGTTACAGTATTCACTCGTTGGGTTAAAAAACCCGATGGCTGTCTTCACATATTTTGCACCATTTTCAACAAGACCAAAATAACCGGGTTTTTAAACGGTAGATTAAGGCTTCTAGGCGATATGATTTGCACGCGTACCCAGTTTTTGACACTGAAGACGTGAGTCGTTGAAAAGACTGATTTTTCGTTACGTCAACGCAAAAGTTACTGGGTTTTTAGAACTTCTAGATTGGCGCTCTATGGTTCAATAACTGATATCTTGACCAATTCTCCACAAGACTAAAAAACCTAGTGTCTTAACGATAAATTAGGGCTTCAGTGGTTATATGACTAGCAAGAAACAGGGTTTATGACGCTGGTGCAAGATGTGAGCTAAGATAGTTATCAAGTGTCTAAAGAGTATTTTCATGACCAATCTTCATCACCACAGTGACTAACCAATAACGTATGAAAGATTAATCGGTCGAGAAACCGTTATTTGCCTGTACAACTGATAACCGATAACATGCAACTATTCACATCCGTTATGCAAATCTTTGAAGTTCTGATCTGCACAACGCCCTAAGCACATGAATGGTAGATTTTTCTCTGAAAATAGTTACCATCGCAGATTATGCAATTTCACCTTCTGCGACAAATCAAAACAGGAGTTTATCAGAATTTCCATCTCCTCCAAAATCGAGAAAAATAACTTCAGTTTTCTTTACACAACTTGTTACCGCACTTGTGATCTCATTGCTACTTACTATCGTAAAGTGTTGGCTCGCTTAAAACGTGACTTAACTATTGGTAGAACTGAAATCGCAATAAGGGCCTACCTGACTCAAATAGGTAAGTTATTGATTCCCAAAAACCCTGGGTAAAAACTTGAAAGTCTTTACCTGAGAAATAACTTACAACACTTTCAAACCCTTTTAAACTGAGTTTATAAAAAAAATATATTCAATGTATTATTTTATTCCGGTACAAGTTAACCGTGTTTCTTATATGACAGTCATTAGAGATATCTAAGTGTCAGAAACCTGACTTGTTTTTTGTAAAAACTTTATAAAGAAAAGCTCAGTTTCTGTATTTCTACTGATTTATTTAAAAGCAGCAAATTCACTTGATCAGTATATCACACTTATGTATCAAAGCATAACATAGCTATGTATTAAAGAGCTACATTCTTATGTATCAGAGCATAACATAGCTATGTATTAAAGACCTACATTCTTATGTATCAGAGCATAACACACTTATGTATTAGAGCACAACATTTTGAAAAAGTAAGCCATCCCACCTGGAGCGCCGATACAGTATTCACTCGTGGGGCTAAAAAACCCGGTTTCTTTCGCCCTTAAAGACTAATCTCTCGTTGCGCCAACCAGAAGAAACCGGGTTTTTGGGATTTCTGTACCGATGCTCTAGGATAGATGTCAATACTACTCGGTTAAGCAGGAGTAGAAACCCGGTTTCTCAAAGAAACCGGGTTTGGTGGTAGCACGAATAAACCTTAACCGAACCGTATTGTCACCGCACCTCACTCACGTATCCTAAACCTTCGCTTCTAGAGACTTCAGCAACTCAGTATTCACACCCGATTCGCGAGTCAGGGAAATTTTGCCAGTGCGGGCTATTTCTCTCAAGCCAAACTTTTGCAGCACCTGCACTATTGCCACCATTTTACCTGGGTCTCCCACGACTTCCAAAGTGAGAGAATCTTCTGCTACATCTACCACTCGCGCTCGGAAAATCTGAGAGAGTTCGACAATTTCTGAACGAGTGTTGCTGGTTGCATTCACTTTTAGCAACATTAATTCTCGTTCTACACAAGGTACTTCGGTTACATCCTGCACCTTGAGGACGTTAATCAGCTTGTATAGCTGCTTGGTCAATTGTTCGATCACGCGATCATCACCCGGTACAACCATCGTAATACGAGAAATTCCGGATTGTTCAGCCGGACCTACAGCAAGGCTTTCGATATTGAAGCCACGACGAGCAAATAACCCAGAAATACGAGAAAGAACTCCCGCTTCATCTTCTACAAGTACTGAAAGGGTATGTTTCATAACTATTAGCTATCAGCTATTAGCTATCAGCTATCAGCTATCAGCAGAATATTTTTTAAAGCTGAGGGCTGACCACTGAGGTGCTAAATGCTTGCGAAAAATTGTAAATTTAGTGTCCTATTTTAACCCGAAAAGGAACAAAATGAGCCATTTGTAAACCACTTAATACTCAATAGTGACCAGTCAACCTTAAATAGTCCTGTGGAGTGTTGCAGTTAAAAAGCATTTCAGGTTCTGGTAAGGGTAAAGTATGCACTGGTTGTTCTTTCAGCCACTCTTGAAATGAACAACCGCCTTGATTAATGTAATCTGTTAAGTTTTGCAAACAGCGACGGCGATAAAAACCGCATAAGGGTTCCCATCCTTTCCGATCGCGAACCAAAGCAGCGATCGCCTCTTCTTCAACGTTCTTAAGTTTAGCCGTCCATTCCTGCAAAACCTCCGCCTTTAACTTTGGTAAATCGCAAGCCAGTAACAACACCCAATCTGTTTGTACGTGTGCTAGTCCCTGAGAAAATCCAATCAGTGGTCCGTGCGATCGCGATTCACTCAAAGGAACTTCTCGAATAAATTGGCTTTTTGGTGTTAATAAATGTTGATAGCGTTCTTCCCAGGGAGTCACTACGTAAACTGTATCAGCACAACTTTCAGCAATTCGACAAACCAGTTGCAGCAGGGGTATACCTTGAATGGGAATCAAAGCTTTATCTCGACCCATACGAGAACTTCTACCCCCAGCTAACACAATTGCAGTTAAGTTATTGGTCATAAGTTAGGTGATAGTAGATAGTAGATAGTAGATAGTAGTTAGTAGTTAGTAGATAGTAGATAGTAGTTAGTAGATAGTAGTTAGTAGATAGTAGTTAGTAGATAGTGGTAAATAATCAATACTAACAACTAACACCTAACAACTAACCACTAACCACTAACCACCAACAACTAACCACTAACCACCAACAACTAACCACTAACCACTAACCACTAACCATTTCTTCAAACTCGTGTCTGACTTTGCTGGATTTGCTGTAAAAACTTGTCTTGATTGTCTGGTGCGGGTAAGCATTTTAACCCTTGACAAACTAACCCGATAGTTTGATCTGGTAAATTGGAGACCGAGATAGATACGGTACTAGGTAGATATATGGAGTTAAGAGCGTTTATCTGCTCTGTTGTGGTGCGAATTAAGGTACAGTTGCGATACCAATCTAAAGCGGTAAATAAACTGGGACAAGCTTGGGGCGCACGGCTCATGACGTTTCTAAAAGCGTTTAACCCTTGCTCTGCTAGATCCAAGTATTGAAGATTGTCGGTGAGGAGGGCGAAACGGACGAGGTTAGCGATGGCTACCCCATTTGCAGATGGTGTGGCATTATCAGCGTAGCTTCGCTCTCGAATAATTAAATCTTGACTTGTGTCACTGGATGTATTAAAATAACCTCCTAGTTCTACGCTCCAAAGATACTCGTGAAATTCCTCTTGGATAACAATGGCTTTGTCTAACCAAAAGGACGGAGTGTCAGGTGTGAGTGAAACTTGGTGCAAATCTAGTAGTGCTTTGATCAAAAAGGCGTAATCTTCAGATTGGGCTATAATGCTTGGTTGACCTTCATAATTGAGTCGGTGCAAGCGCCCATCTACAATTTGGTTATCTAAGATGAAATTTGCTGCTTTGGTTGCCAATTCCAAGTACTCTTGTTTTTGGAATACCCCGTAAGCCCTTGCTAAACCGGATATCATCAAACTATTCCAAGCAACAATCATCTTTGTGTCTGTCACTGGGGGAATACGTCCTTTCCAGTCACTGGTTTTTGCTTCTTGATTGTTGCAAGCGGGGGGAAAAGTTTTTATTGTTTCAGGTATTGCTCCATAACGAGATGGAAAAAGTTTTGCTAACGCTGTTTCTAACGTTTGACTGAGTTTTCCAGCATGACGCCTTTGCAACACATTTTTGCCTTCAAAATTACCGTTAGGCGTTACTGTAAACTCTTGTTGTAATTCCGTTAGTTCTTCGGGCGCAAGCAGTTGCTGTAACTCGCTGTAAGTCCAAACGTAAAACGCTCCTTCTTCAGGTTCAGCCTCGGTTGGGTTAGTAAAACTATCAGCATCTTGGGCTGCATAGAAATATCCTTCTTCTGCGGTCATCTCCCGTTTTAGCCATTGGAAAGTCAGAGCGATCGCTCGTTCAAATGCTGTTTCCCGTACTCCTGTACTCCACAGATTAGCCAGGTACTCTACAATCTGACCGTTGTCGTAGAGCATTTTTTCAAAATGAGGTACTGTCCATGTGGGATCGACGGTGTAGCGATGAAAACCACCACCCACATGGTCATATATTCCACCCAAGGCGAGGTCTAAACCCCGTTGGGTACAAACTTGTTTGCCATCATAACGCGAATCTTCCCAATCAAACCGAATTCCTTGTAATGCTAGTTCTGCATAGGGAATCATCGGGAAACTATTACCGTGTTGATTTGGTGTAATAATACCTGTACACGTTTCCCAACCTTTCCGCAATAACTCTCGATCCTGCGACTCTGTTGTCCCTCCCGATTCCAACACAGCTGAGGAGAGAAGAGATTCAAGAATGGCTGCTTTGCGATCACGCAAGTCGTCTTTTTCCGTGTCATAGTAATGACGTATTGCTTGCAAAACCTGTAAAAAACCGGGACGACCGTAACGAGGTTCTACAGGAAAGTAAGTCCCTGCGTAAAAGGGAACTAAATCCTCTGGAGAAATAAAAACATTCAAAGGCCAACCCCCCTGACCACTCATCATTTGTAAAGCTTGCATATAAATGCTGTCAAGGTCAGGTCTTTCTTCCCTATCAACTTTAATAGGAAGAAAGTTAGCGTTCATATACTCGGCAATAGCTAGGTTGGAAAAAGCTTCTCCTTCCATGACAGTACACCAATGACAGCTCGAGTAGCCAATGGAAAGAAATATAGGTTTATTCTGTGCTTTTGCAGTTGCGAGTGCTTCATCGCACCAAGACCACCAGTCGATAGGGTTCTCAGCGTGTTTGCGAAGGTAGAGGCTTTTAGCTTGAGCAAGGCGATTAGTCATTTTGAACAAAAATATTAAGTGCAGTCCCCACCCATAATTTTAAACGTCTAGAAACCCGGTAACTCATGCGAAACCGGGTTTCTGTGCTCGTACGGATGATGCGCGGATTGCTATATTAGCTATCAGTCAAGTTCTAATCACTGCAGCGATTTAACTCACTTCAAATCTCAGTTGATTACTGTGCAAAATGTACTAAGCCTACTACGGTATATGTTGTACAAACAATCATAACTTACTGTAGAAACACAATTGTCCCCTAAGCTCGAAACTCCTATCTTCAAGGGAAGAGAATGATAGTATTGCTATTGAGCAGATCGAAATAGGACTCTAGCGATGGAGACTGGTGCTGGTGTAGAAGGTGGTTCTGCTTGTGTTTTAATAGTATTTGGGCTAAGACCTGCGATCAGGTGGAGTAAGAAGGTGATGATGGCTGCTTGCAAAAGTTTTTCCAGCATGGCAGGTTCCTCTGGCTTATGGTCGATGTTTTTTTGTTCGATTGCGCCCTGTATTATCTATCTACCGAATTAGGTAATTATATTCCGGAATCAGATATGTGAAATTGCTGACAACTTAAAAAAAAGGTAACAATGTGAACTAATCGTCTCTCAATTCCAGTTTATTTAACAAATTGAGTTTGTGGTCACAGACAACAATCAGGCGATGCAATCGATAGAATATACGTAAAATAAGTGCAAATAGACTGATGATTCCTATCGTTATTGAACAATCAGGTCGTGGCGAACGCGCCTTTGATATTTACTCGCGGCTGTTGCGTGAACGTATCATATTTTTAGGACAAGCGATAGATGACACCGTCGCTAACTTGATCGTTGCTCAACTGCTGTTTTTGGATGCTGACGACTCGGAGAAAGACATCTATATGTACATCAACTCTCCTGGTGGTTCCGTAACGGCAGGTATGGGGATATTTGATACTATGAAGCAAATCCGCCCTGATATTTGTACAATTTGTACCGGATTAGCAGCTAGTATGGGTGCTTTCCTTCTCAGCGCAGGTACTAAAGGTAAACGGATGAGTTTACCCAATTCTCGGATTATGATTCACCAACCATTAGGTGGTGCTCAAGGACAAGCGACTGATATTGAAATTCAAGCACGCGAAATCCTCTATCACAAGCGCAAGCTAAATGAGTATTTAGCCGACCACACTGGTCAACCCTTAGACAAAATTGCTGAGGACACGGAAAGAGACTTCTTCATGTCTCCTCATGAAGCTAGGGATTATGGCTTAATCGACCAAGTTATTGACCGTCACTCCGCCGGTAGCCGTCCAATGGTCGTTGTTTAACGCTAATAGCTAATTGCTGATTGCTAATTGCTAATTGCTAATAGATAATTGTTTTTTCCATTAGCTATTAACCATTAGCCATTAGCTATTAGCTATATTAAAATCCCGCCAATGGATCTATGGGGGTTGGTTGCGATTCTAAGTGCAAGAGGAAACTTTTGAGTTCTTCTGGAGTGAGTAAGTGGCGCGATCGCTTTCCATAGGTATTGATAAGATAATCACGCCCTTGGTCTGTTGTCCAACCCAAGCGCTGCATTTCTATACCAATTTTAGCGATATCATCAGATTGATCAACAGGTTCGTTTTTCTTCTTTCTCTTTGCTGTTGTGGCTGACTGGTTTGCTGCATTCTCTTGTGAAGTCCCGGTGCGTGATGGAAACGGTGTCACATTGCTCTTAGAATTTTCTGCGAAAGATGGATTTTCAGCTTTGCTACCAGACATCATTTCCAAATTCTCTAATGGGGCTTCTGAGTGGTTAGTAGTCGCAAAGCGATCGCCCTGGTCTGAGATTGGAGGCTGAAATTGGGTTTCTGGCTTGGGAGTTGTAGGAATGCGATCGCCGTTCGCGTCCTGCGTCCGATAGGACAAGGGTGGTGTTGCGCCATCCACTATATCTTGGTTAGCAGTCTCAAACAGACTTTCTTGCTTATTCATAGTCGCAAAGCGATCGCCCTTGTCTGAGGTTGGGAAATCGAATTGAGTTTCTTGCTTGTGCGTTTTGGGAATGCGATCGCCAAAGGAGGGCGTTCCATGATCGCCAATATCTTCGTTTTTCACCTCGTTTTTCGTCTCGCTTTGCGCCGTCACAAGTGGGACTTGTGGAGAAACTGGTTTTGCTTGTTCTGGAGAAGATGTATTGAATGCGACGAAATCAGCAGACTCCTTCAATCGATTTGTTGCTGTGAAAGAGGGATTGGGTTGAAGCTGCTTTGTGGGTTCTGGAGAAATCACTCTCGACTCCTGCGAACTCTCTGTTATTCCCAAAACCATCAGCGCCCTACTTCTGGCTTTGTCTTCTGCGTCTTCGAGTGTTTCTGACGCAGCCATCCCAGTAGCACGGGTTACGCCCTCAACTTGTATAATAGCTCGGACAATATATTTACCATGATAAATTTGCACTAATTCTGCACTCAGACTACCTTGAGGATACTTGCTCTGAAATTGAGCTAACATAACACTGTCACCAATATATCGCTTACCTAGGTGTCCGCTCTTAAACTCGTCGTTGCGTTTTGTGTTCGTCAGATGCTGTGCCCAACTTTCAAAACAGTTAATGGTTAACGGTTAACAGTACAAGACGGACATCTGGATTGTAACACGAGATTTCTGAGCCAATTTTTGGCTACTGCTGCTTTCCCTTAAACGATCTGACTGCTATTGCTACATGAAATCACTAATTGGTGTAATAGAAGTATTTTCTGTAAGGACGCTATATATCTACAATAATGAAGTAATGGTTCGTCCTCACCGCTTATTAGGCTGCTAACCTAATTGTTTCTGATTCTACATATGGATCAATTAGATGTGTTAGCAGTTTCTCCTAGTTGAAAATCAGAGTCTAATGGCGTAAAAGTTCCTTACATCCAGACAATCTAACACGTGCGGTTTCCCTAAACTGTGCTTTTGAGCAGTGTGGAGAGTTCTCCTAGTGCGTCTATTGAAACCCGTTGCGTAATTACCGAGGGGGGCAAAATCACCAAACGGGCGTACTTTTTGGGATTGGCTGGAGGTAAGGATTTTGAAGCTAGTAAAACCAGTACACAGTAGACAGTACACAGTCCTGCATGAATATGGTATTGGATTTAAACCCGCCCTGACGGGTTCACCACTTGCTCTACTTCGGGGGATCCCAAGACCGCAGTGGTTCACCACCAACGCATAAAAGTTCAATTGGTGGCGAGACCGTTACCTCAGCAAAGAAACTGATAACTGATAGCTGATAACTGATAACTGATAACTGATAACTGTAGTCGTGAGGGTACACAGCACGCGAACCAGATAAAAAAAAATGTATTGACCAAAGGTCGGTTCACTGCATGGAATTTTCAATCGCTACACTTCTCGCCAATTTCACTGATGATAAATTGGTTGCTCGTAAACTTTTAGAAAAAAAACTCGGTTGTGAAGATGAAACTAGTTTAGAAAAACTTCAGATTGCCTTGGAAGTGCTGGAAAAAATCGGAATTTTGGTCAAAGAACGCGGGAAATATCGCCGCATCTCAGAAGAGGGATTGATTGAAGCCAAACTTCGTTGTTCCAGCAAGGGCTTTTGCTTTGCAATCCAAGATGTGGAAGGTGCTGAAGATATTTATATCCGTGAAAGCCATCTCAGTAACGCTTGGAATGGCGATCGCGTTTTGGTTAAAGTTCTTAAAGAAGGTAGCCGTCGTCGTTCTCCCGAAGGAGAAGTTAAGTTAATTTTAGAGCGTTCAAATCATACTCTACTGGCAAGAATTAAGCAGGTAGAGGGGGGCTTTCGCGCTGTACCTCTAGATGACAGGCTACTTTTTGAACTCAAACTGCAATCTAATAACTTAAGCTTGGGAGACGCAGTCGATCACCTAGCTCATGTCGAAGTCCTACGTTACCCTTTAGCACAATATCCCCCTATGGGTCGTGTCGTGCAAATCTTGGGTAGCGATGCGGAAGCAGCAGCTGATATTGATTTAGTCACTTGCAAACACGATCTCTCCCGAAGTTTCCCGGAAGCAGTGCAAGAAGCAGCAGCAAAACTACAAAAAAAGTTGCTAAAAGCCGACCTGAAAAATCGGTTGGATTTACGCCAACTGTTAACTGTCACCCTTGTTGGTAACAACGGTGATACTAAAGTCGTAGAAAATGCCTTTACCTTAGACAGAACTGACGAAGGACACTGGCTAGTCGGCTTTCACATTGCTGATGTTTCTCACTATATTCTACCTGAGGAAATTTTAGACCGAGAAGCCCTCAAGCGTGGTCGCGCAGTGTATCTGGGAGAATTAGTGTTGCCTATGTTACCAGATGTCGTTGGGGAACGTTGTTCTTTATTACCCGGAAGCGATCGCTTAGCAATTTCTTTTCTGATTACTATCGATACGCAATCGGGAGAAGTTCTAGAATGGGAAATTCAGCCTAGTGTTGTTAAGGTAGATTTGCAACTAGACGAATCAGAAGCAGAAGCCATTCTCACTAATCAATCAACTAAGCGCTCCCAAGAAGTGGTAGAACTAGTCCAAGAACTGGAAAGTATACGGCTACTCCTCAAACAGATGCGTTTGAATCGTGGGTGCTTGCAGCTGAATTTACCACCAAACCAAAACCCTTTCTATGATGAAGGGTCTTTGGGATGTGTAGTGGTGAGCGATCTGCCACTACGAGCTTTGTTAACAGAATATGTGCTATTAGTCAACCAACTTCTGGCAGATCATTTGAACGCTGTAGGTATTCCAGCAATTTGGCGAGTCCAAGGCGCACCCGATCCCGAAGATGTTCAAGAAATGCTGAAATTGGCTATCAACTTAGGTGTCGAACTCTCGCTAGACCCAGAAATAGATATTCAACCCCTTGATTATCAGCAACTGACTAAGGTGTTTGCAGAATCCGTATCCGAGCAAGTACTGACATATTTAATCCAAGATACACTGAAGCACGCTACTTACACTACTACCAAAGCTCCTCACTTTGGATTGTCACTACCAGAATACACTCACTTCAGTGCTCCTTTGCGTCGTTATCCCGATTTGATGATGCAAAGAGTCTTCTATGCACTCCTCGAACACGGGCGCGATCGCCGCAACACCCGTGTTAAGGAACGTGTTAACCTCCGCCACTCCAACAGCCACGGTGAAATTAACTGGAACGTCTTACCTCCAGAATTGCAACAAGAACTGCAAAGCGAATTGACAAGAATCATCGTCCAGCTCAACGATAGAGAAAAAGAAGTTCAAGAAGCAGAAGCAGATTTGGCAGGGTTGCAGAGAGCCTCACTCATGAAACAACGTATCGGTGAGGTCTTTACTGGTGTTATTACTGGTGTTCAATCCTATGGCTTCTTTGTGGAAATTGAAGTTCCACCAACTGAGTCGGATCGGACTTCTCGCGTACCTCTAAGAGTTGAAGGACTGGTACACGTCAGCTCTCTCAAAGATGACTGGTATGAGTATCGCGCCAGACAGCAAGCACTGTTCGGTCGTAAAAACCGTGCTTCCTACAGACTAGGCGATCGCGTAGCTGTACAAGTCAAGAGTGTTGATTATTACCGCCAGCAAATTGATCTAGTCACTGTTGGTAGTGATGGAGGAATCATGGGCAAGGATATGGATATAATGCATGACGAGGATAGACATATGTACTTAGACCACGATGACATGGAACCGGATGACTTAGATCCGTATGCTGATGACGAAGAATAAAGATTTGTTAGTAGTTAGTGGTTAGTAGTTAGTGGAAAAATAACTACTAACTATAGCAGTCCTAAATGAAATGTAAAGTTTTTTTGAGGACTGCTAATTGCTAAGTGCTAATTGCTAAGTGCTAATGGCTAATTGCTAATGGCTAATTGCTAAGTGCTAATCGTTATTAGCCATTAGCCATTAACCATTAACCATTAGCCATTAGCTATTAACCACACCTCTATTCATAACAACGTGTCCAATAATACAAAACCACTTATTGTAGGAATAACAGGAGCATCAGGTCTAATTTACGCCGTTCGCGCCCTAAAATTTCTTTTAGAAGCTGACTATGAGATTGAATTGGTCGCTTCCAAGTCCAGTCACATGGTTTGGCTGTCCGAGCAGAATATCCGCATGCCGGTAGAACCTGTTCAACAAGAGTTATTTTGGCGACAGCAAGCGGGTGTTGAACAGGCGGGTAAACTTCGCTGCCATCCTTGGGGTGATGTAGGTGCTAATATTGCTAGTGGTTCTTACCGTACTCTCGGAATGATAATCATTCCTTGTAGCATGAGTACTGTTGCAAAACTAGCCGGGGGGTTAAGTTCCGACTTACTAGAGCGAGCAGCGGATGTTCAACTTAAGGAAGGTCGTAAGTTGGTGGTTGTTCCCCGTGAGACTCCTCTTAGCCTCATTCACTTACGCAATTTGACTACCATAGCAGAAACAGGAGCCCGAATTGTTCCCGCCATTCCTGCTTGGTATCATAATCCTCAAACCATAGAAGATTTGGTTGATTTTGTTGTCGCCCGTGCTTTAGATCAACTAGATATTGACTGTGTTCCAATTCAACGGTGGCAGGGTTAGGGTGTAGGGTGTAGGGTGTAAGTAAAGGTGAGAACCAGTGACTAATAACTATGTCTATACTTCGTTTAATTCTTTTACTGGTAGTCCTTGGAGGGCTAACGCTATTGTTAGTGCAGAACTGGTCGCCTGTACTACCACTGGTATTTTTGGGGATGCAAACTCAATCATTACCACTGGCGATGTGGATTCTGTTTAGCACAATGGCTGGCGCTATCACAACCGTATTTATTACCTTCTTGTTAAATTTGTCAAATTACTTTGTCGGACAGCAACGCCAAACTCCTAGAAGATCGCCTGCGACATCACCCCGTCGCAACCAGGCTCCCAGAGAAGAACCAACGTCCCGTCCTTTTAATCCGAAACCACCGGAGCCTCGTGATACAACAGAGCAAAGAACCGAAGATACCTTTGATGATTGGGAACGAGGTAGTAGATTATACGATGACTGGGAGTTTGCTCAACAAAAAGAGGAACCCATCCCAAATCCTCAAAATACTGAGTTTAGAGACTCTAAGACCTACGATCGCCCTTCAGAACCGAAAAAAAGCACGAAATCGGACTCTGTTTACTCCTATAGCTCCAGCGAACCCAAAAATACTGGAGTTGGGAAAACAGAATCAATATATGACGCTGATTACCGTGTGATCATTCCCCCATACGAACCACCAAAGACCAAACCTACCCAAGAAGAAGATTGGGGGTTCTTGGATGAAGACGATTTTAAGGATGGCGATCAACGTCCTCGCTGATGAGTACAAAGGTTACGACGCTAAGTCTGGACAAAATTCTTACAACGTTCGCGAGACTCCTGCTTGACTTTTCCAGTCATCGCAGCTTCCTGCAAATTCATGAAAGCATTAAAGTCCTCTAGGTCATAACGTGTTGTCAGCAGATGTCGCAGTTGATCTTCTGCTTCAACAGTCAGATAACCAGTTGCTATAGCTTTTTGCACAACGTCTCGAATCCGAGTCATGGTTGAAACCTCAAACGACCACACTTCAAGCACACTTACATAAGGTATATAGGGGTTTTTTCATATAGAATATGCAAATGTTTTTCGCCTCAACCTTGTAGTTGGCAAAGCTCGCTTGTTCTCTGTCAAAAGATAAATCATTTTTTACACCTTGAATAAAACACTGACTTGTTGATTACTGCTTGTTACAGCTACTTGTTCGGACTTCAATAGTGTGCTACTAGAAACACAATATTGTGTCTATACGTAGTTCCCTACTGGTTAGTGAAACAGGCATAATTATGTTGACCCGCACAGCCAGAATAAAGTTTCAATCAAGCTTTATGAAATTTCCGTTAAGCCAACAATACCTAAGTGACAAATGTCAAGTCACCTAACAAGCGTTATTAAATTCGTTAGAAATTCATTATTTATTCAAATTGGCTTTATATAAAAGTAGATATGATAGGAAAGCTTATATATGATAAGTAAAGGTAATGACAGGACCCGATACCAATAAAGAGGAATTTATAGAAGCGAGGAATCATTGGGAACTAGAAAAATTATACGTTGATTTAGGGTTAGCAAAAGGAAAATCCCTCACACCTGTTGAAAAGAAATTTCTCCGAGGGTTACTTTGTGGCTTTAGTCCAGCAGAAATAGCAATCACGGTATACCAAAGTCGCAGTAGCAGTACTGTTAGAGTTTATCTTTCTAATGGATTGTATAAATATATAGAAGATATGCTGAGTCACCAAGCAGGTTCCTCAGTCAAAGTGAAAAATTGGAGTCGCGTCACGCATTTGTTAGAGAAAGCTGGTTATAAAAAAGCTAGAATATACATAGAAAGAACGAGCAATCAGAAAAAAATTAACACCATAAAAACAACAGACGATTTAAATATGCAATCAGCCCAACCACAAGATTGGGGCGAAGCAATTGATGTCAGCCTTTTTTCCGGACGGGAGACAGAACTCACTCAGATTCAAGAATGGATTATAAAAGAAAATTGTCGTCTTATTGTATTATTGGGAATGGGAGGAATCGGGAAAACAACATTTTCTGCGAAACTCGTGGAACAAATAAAAGATAAGTTTGAATATGTCATTTGGCGATCGCTACGGTTTGCTCCACCTCTAGAAGTTTTTTGCAATCAACTCATCCAAATCTTATCACCACACGAAGAAACAAAAAATTCAGAATGCTTAGATAGCAGTATTGTACAGCTGATGGATTATCTGCGTTCTTCACGATGTCTCATAGTATTGGATAATCTCGACTCGATTTTATATAATGAGTTTATTGATGCAGTAGATACACCCTCCACCTTCTTAGGAAGTAGCTACAGTAAGAAAACTTCCTACCCGTCCACTTATCCTCTTCCTCAAATTTGCTATCGCCAAGGCTATGAAGGTTATGGTGAACTCATTAGACGCATTGGGGACTCACTACATCAAAGTTGTTTTATTTTAACAAGTCGGGAAAAACCTCAAGAAATTGCTGCTCTTGAAGGAAAGTCGCTTCCCGTTCGTTGTCTCAAATTAACGGGTTTAACTTCTACCGAAATTCAAAAAATAATAATTTCTAAAGGGCTAGTTGATTCTAATGATGAAGAAATCAAATTCTTAAGTGAGTGGTATGCAGGTAATCCGCTATTTATTAAATTAGCTTCTACCACTATTCAAGAATTATTTGATGGTAGCATAAATGCATTTTTAGAACAAGGAATCATAGCTTTTGGAGAAATTCGCTCTGTTTTAGACCAACAGTTTAATCGCTTATCTAGCTTAGAAAAGATAATTATGTACTGGCTGGCTCTGAATTCGGATTTATTCTCAGTACGTAAGTTGCAAAAAGACATGGTACCACGGGTGTCGCAAAGATTAATATTGGAAGCAATAGAATTGTTGCAAAGGCGATCGCTCATTGAAAGACAAGGAGCTAAATTTTCTCAAATTCCAGTACTCATAGAATACATTGCTGAACAATTAGTGGAAGAAAATTTCAAATTTATGGGAGAGAAAGAAGGGTCATTGTTAACATTACATACAATCTTGGAAGCTAAAATCAAGAATCATATCAGAGATATGCGCTTAAATGCGGAAATTTAAAGTATAGTGGATAGTGGTTAGTAGTTAGTGGTTAGTGAAAAAAAACAACTATCAACTATCGACTATCGACTATCAACTATCAACCAACAACTTCTAATGTCAAATGACTTACTCAAAGGAGTGAACCTTTATTTAATTGGGATGATGGGCGCTGGAAAAACAACTGTAGGGCGCTTGTTAGCACAGCAACTTAGTTACGGGTTCGTAGATACTGACAGTGTGATTGAAAAAGCTGCGGGTGGTAAATCAATCAATCAACTATTCGCTGAACAGGGGGAAGCAGGTTTTCGTCAATTGGAAAGTGAGGTGTTGCAACAGGTTTGTGCTTTTACTAAACTGGCGATCGCAACGGGTGGGGGTATTGTTATCAAACCAGAAAATTGGAGTTACCTTCATCACGGCTTAATAGTCTGGTTAGATGTCCCTGTGGAAATTCTGTACGCCCGTTTAGCAGAAGATACCACAAGACCGTTGCTGCAAGATAGCGATCCAAAAGGAAAACTGCGATCGCTCCTCGAACAACGACAACACCTTTATGCTCAAGCGGATTTGCGAATTCCCGTGAATGAAGGAGAAGCACCCGAAAAAATTGCAACACGAGTGTTGGAGGAAATTCCCAGTGTTTTGAGACCGATACTTTTTCGTTAACAATTCCCAACGTATGTTAACAAATACATAAGCTGAGATTTTCTCTCAACCAAGGCGTATCAACCAAT
>JAWQFQ010000062.1:0-42149 GCA_035967975.1 Scytonema sp. PMC 1070.18 | reverse complement strand
GGGGATCAACCAGTGCTTGAAATTACAGCCAATCACTTTTCAAACATCCTCTTAAAGATACCGGGTTTCTCACCTTTCACAAATAGACCTTCCTTTACACCCTATCTTCCACGATAAACAAGCCCCACCCATTCATCTAAACTTTCGCGATCGACAGCTTCAAATCCCACTTTTTCAAAGGCTGTAGTCACCTCATTCTCATAATCGGTTGTGAAACCAGCCGCAATCAGAAGTCCGGTATACTCATCATCACGACGCAACGCTTTATGAAAGTCAGGAGCAAGGGCGATATGAATTCGTGCTTGGATATTCGCAACAATCAAGTCAAAGGTCTGATTAATATCAATAGTTGATACCTTGTCAAGAGTATAACTACTTAACCAATGTCCTAAATCACTACCATGTCCTAAACTCCCTTTCATAGCTTTTACCTGCGTCTCTACTCCATTACGATAAATTGCATCTTGTGTTGACTGTACAGCAATATCATCGTTATCTATAGCTAAGACGCTTGCTCCAAGTTTCGCCATTGCAATACTGAGAATTCCCGAACCCGCTCCAAAATCAAGAACATTCATTGCTGGAACAATATACCGTTCCAGTAGTTGAAGGCTAAGCATGGTTGTTGGATGTAAACCACTCCCAAAGGACAGAGTTGTCTTCAGTCTTAAGATGACTTCGTCTTCTTGCTGGGATTCATACGGTGTATTAGGTGTCAGCACAACAAACCGTTGTCCAATACGGTGGATGGAGGGACTGCTTCCTTCAACTTGAGGGGGTTTTGTCTCAACTAAAGTCCTCTCCATCTCAGCACACATTCCTGTACGTTGCAAGGGAAAGAGCAAATTCTCAATTTTTTCTATGCGTTCAGTTGCATATATGTCGTTAGCTAGATACAAACGAATATTACAAGCCCATTGAGGTTCTACTCCATATTCATTGCTTGTGTACTTCGTGATATGCATTTCACTATAATAAGCTGCGATCGCCAGTGTACGAACCCAATCAACAGCCTCTTCAGTTGTGTCAAAGCTTAATTCTATCCATTGCATATGAAGATGGGGTATAGGGAATTAAATCCAAGAGTTAAACCACATTCGTTGTCTATATTCAACGGGTGAAATGGGTAAACCTAAATAGATAGGTATCCAAAAAACAAAAGCTATTAAAATCAAAAATGTAATTGTAACACCAAGAGCGCGTAACTGTATATGATAACTGTGTATGCATCTATCTACAAGCCACGCGATCGCTAAAAAAGCAAATACAACAGCCGTCATATAGTGATAGATAAAAACGCAACGATTCACACCTACCCAAGGTAATAAATTAGTTGCATAACTGACAATTAAATAAAGTGCAATCCAAGTATCAACACTCAGGTTTTGAAGAGGAGGAAGGAGCTTTTGCTTTATCCAAGGAATAAAAATTTGCCACACTAACATTCCAAATAGAAACAAGATAGCAGCCAAGCCAAACCACCAGAGAATAGGATTTCCCATTGCATGGACATCATAAACAACTCTTCCAACACCTGATGGTAAAGGAGGTCCCATAGCAGGAAGAGGGTCTTTCATACTGGATGCTGTTTGATAAAAGTATGCCATTGGTCGAGTCATCAAAGGCCATTTATACCAAGCAGCACAGTAAGGATGAATCTTGGGACTATTTCCCCCAAGGCGCTCGTGAAACTGTAAAATTTGCTTATGGACTTCTATAAATCCGTATTTTGTATCTAACTGAAGGTGGGGAATCCAAATCAAGCTATAAACAATGATAGGAATAATTCCTAAAAAAAATGCCATCTGAAAAAAGTTCAATTGAGCCAATTTTTTCGCAACAGATGTTGTAGCAAATGAATAATCCAAGGATAATTTATCCGTTCCATCTGCTCCCCTCCGTTGCCAAAGTTGCCACAGCCAAGTTAATATCCATATTACATAAATCCCTAGCAAAAACCACAAACCATTCCATTTGGTTGCTATTGATGCACCAAAAGCAATACCGGAAAAGATTAACCAAAAGTTGCGTTTTTGCCTTTGGTTTGCTAACGCCTTTAAGAAAAACCAATGTCCAAGTAACCCAAAAATTACGATATACTGATTAATAAGGGCATAGCGAGATTCTACAAGAAAGATACCATCACAAGTTGTAAACAAACCAGCAAGCAAAGAAAAACTACGACGGTAACTGAGTTGATAGGCTATTGCAGCAACGATTAGAGGAATAAATGAGCCAGAGAAGGCGTTCATCCATCGATAGCTAAGGGGTGATAAGACCGAACCTGTTAACCCATTGACTTCTTGCTTCCAAAAGGGGATGCGATCGCCAATCCAAATTCCAAACGCAATCAATAATTTACCTAAAGGTGGATGACCGTCAAAAAAAGGAGTATGGGTAAGATAGTTGTTGCCAAATTTAGCGTAGTATACTTCATCAAAGACTAAGGTATTAAATCGCCCCAATCCCCAAAATCGCAAGGCGAGTGACAGCAGAAATATACCCGTAATTCCTATCAAAAACCACTTTCTCGTCATGAAAATAGTATCTTTTTACTACAAAAAGGGTATAGGGTATGGGGAAAGAAGACTTTTCTGTTATTTTGTCCCTACACCCTACACCCTACACCCCACACCCTATTTTCTACACCCTATTCCCTCATTCGCTCTTCGACTTTTGCTACTTCCAGCAAAGTTCTCAGTACAGAATCTGGGTTCAAACTCATTGAGTCTATTCCCTGTTCAACCAAGAACTTGGCGAATTCTGGGTAATCGCTGGGTGCTTGTCCGCAAATGCCAATTTTTCGATTGTACTTTTTCGCAGCGGCGATCGCCAACTTCACCATCCGCTTGACCCCTTCATTTCGCTCGTCAAATAGGCGCGACACTAAAGCAGAGTCCCTATCCAATCCTAATGTCAACTGAGTGAGGTCATTGGAACCAATAGAAAACCCATCAAAGACCTGTGCAAATTCCTCCGCTAGGATAACATTGTTAGGCAACTCGCACATCACATAAACCTGCAAGTCATTAACACCCCGCTTCAAGCCATTTTTTTCCATTTCCGCCAACACCATATGTCCTTCATCGGGAGTCCGACAGAAAGGAATCATTGGGATAACATTATTCAACCCCATATCATCCCTAACTCGCTTCATGGCTTGGCATTCTAAAGCAAAAGCTTCTTTGTAACCTTCATCATAATAACGTGCTGCACCCCGCCAACCAAGCATTGGGTTTTCTTCGTCAGGTTCAAACTGTCTACCGCCCAATAAGTTGGCGTACTCATTACTCTTAAAATCCGACATTCGTACTATCACGGCTTTGGGATAAAATGCAGCCGCAATTCTACCAATACCTTGGGCTAATTTATCAACAAAGTACTGGGGTTTGTCCTTATAGAGTGCGGTAATTTGTGCAATTTTATCTTTCACAAATTCATCATCCAACTGGTCAAAATAAATCAGCGCCATTGGGTGAGTTTGGATATGGTTAGCAATGATAAACTCTGTCCGCGCTAAACCAACTCCATCATTGGGAATTGCAGATAGACTTAGTGCTTCTTGTGGATTACCCACGTTCATTAAGATTTGGGTGCGGGTGCGGGGTAAATTTTCTAAAGGAATTTCTTGCACTTCAAAAGGTAAGAGTCCTTCATAAACTCGACCTTCTTCACCTTCAGCGCAAGAAATGGTAATTTCCTGACCGTTTTTCAAAACTTCTATAGCATTTCCACATCCAACTATTGCTGGTACGCCTAATTCTCGTGCAATAATCGCCGCATGACAGGTACGCCCACCTTGATTAGTGATAATAGCCCGCGCCCTTTTCATAATCGGTTCCCAGTCGGGATCGGTTCTCTCAGTGACTAAGACTTCCCCAGCTTGGAAATCTTCTAAATTATGTACATCTACAATCAGGTGCGCTTTACCTTGACTAATCGCTTCCCCAATTGCGCGTCCCTTTAATAGAGGGTGTGGGGGGTAGGGTGTGGGGGGTGGGGAAGATTTACCTGGTTGTTCCCCGGTTTCTTTTACAAGGCGGTAAGTCCGCAAAATATTCTGTGTTTTTTGGGATTGCACAGTTTCTGGGCGTGCTTGGACGACAAATAATTCATTTGTAATACCATCTTTCGCCCACTCAATATCCATCGGAGAGTAATGACCGTGAACTTGAGAGTAATGGTCTTCAATCAAACAAGCCCATTGAGCAAGTTGCAAAACTTCATCATCTGTGAGAGCGTACCTGTTTCTTTCAAAAGGAGGAACGAGAACATTTTTTGTGAATTTGGAGCCGTCGTCGTAGACCATTTTGAGTTCTTTGCTACCCAATCTTTTATCAATAATTGGGTGAAAGCCTTCTTTTAAAGTGGGTTTAAAGACGTAGTACTCATCTGGGTTGACAGACCCTTGGACAACGTTCTCTCCCAAACCGTATGCGGCTGTAATGAGTGCAGCATTTTTGAAACCAGTTTCGGTTTCAATGGAGAACATGACTCCAGAACAGGCGAGATCGGAGCGCACCATTTTTTGCACGCCCACAGCTAGGGCAATGCTAAAGTGGTCGAATCCCTTAGCTTGGCGATAGGAGATGGCTCGGTCTGTAAATATGGAAGCAAAGCATTTGTGACAAGCTGCTAAAACTCCTTCTGAGCCAGTGACATTCAGATAACTTTCCTGCTGTCCAGCAAAACTTGCATCGGGGAGGTCTTCAGCCGTCGCACTGGAGCGTACAGCTACATCTGTATCTTGATTGTATCGCTTGCATAATGTCTCGTATGCCTCAACAATGGCTTCCCTCAGATCCGTCGGAAAGGGTGTGTGCAGTAGTAGCGATCGCGCCCTTTTCCCTCGTTCTCTTAGATTTTTGACATTTTCTACATCTAATGTGGAAAAGAGTTCGCGCAGTTTCTCTTCTAAGCCAGCAGATTCAATAAAATATCGATACGCATAAGCCGTGGTAGCAAATCCAATAGGAACGTTGACACCTTTGGGTGTCAGCTGTTGAATCATTTCCCCTAACGATGCATTTTTGCCCCCCACAATCGGTATGTCGGCAATACCAACTTCATCAAACCAGAGTATAAGCGATCGCTCTTTGGAGGAAGAGCAAGATAAAGAATTTTTTGCTACTGTAACCATTTGTATTTTACCTCTTAATTGATGCCCCGGTTAATTAACGATTGCTTACCTCTATGTTCGGTATATCACATTTAATTGTGATGCACTTTATATTTCTTTAGATTTTGATGTAAAAAATTTCGGTTTTTAGGTAACATTGACTACAGAAATCCATTTCTCCCCCTTTTCTAAATTCTTTTGTTAAGAAAATTTCAAATTACAGATATGGATAACTTTTCTCTTATTTAAGGTTTTCTTTTTGATCCCCAACACTTATCGAACTGGGACAATGCGAGTCTTACTTACCCCAGTCATTTAATAAAACAATTTTAGCTTGTAAAATTTATAGCTGCCAGAGGTCAGCCCCTTCTCCTGACGGAGACGCTACGCGAACGGGGAAGTCAAAAGTCAAAAGTCAAAAGTCAAAAGTCAATTTTAATGAGTTTCCACAGTTATTAAAGGACAATAGGGAATCTTGCTACAGGTAACAGTCACAATCTCCATACTTGAAGCAGCAGATTTCAATAAGGAAGGGAACCGCGAAAATTAGAAACCCGTATTCTTTGAGAATACGGGTTTCTTTGACCTCAACTATCCAAAACCTACGCGGTATTGGCTCCGGATTTATACTAAGAAAGCAAATTTGATAAATAAGCATTTTCACTTGTTGTTTTGTAACAAAAAATCTATTTACTTAGGACAAGCATTGCCAGATATGTTAAGATAAGATATTTAAATTAGTACACAGTTATCAAGCCTGTAGTGAGGAATTTAAACCCGCTGCCAACCCTCTCCACCCTCTGAGTGGACAACAAGCCCTGTCTCCCGCGTCCTTAAGGCGCGATACAAGACGGGACTAAACAAATATAAATTTTTACGAAGAGATTAGAAACGGATTTTTAAACACAAAACACTGTAAATGTATTATGAGAAAGCATTTCTCCATTAGGAGTTCCTCAGCCTGTATGTGTAAGCTCAAAGAAAGGTTTCTAAAAAATAGAATATGGGAGGTTCACTCCCTTGCTAAACTACCCATTGGCACTAGACTTCTGTTATCACCAAGTGGCTATTCACGGAGGGAGCCGTCATGGGCAAATATGACAAGATTTTCAACTCAAATAAGACCTTAAAGGAAACACTCAGTACACAAGAAGCAGTCGCAGCCGTTGGCGTTGTTACCGCAGCAGCTGATGTTTCCTTAGAAGAAGTGGATGCGGATTTACTAATCGATACACTTTGGGGACTTGAGGTTTTTGACGAGTACTCAGATGATGAATTGTTTGAAATTATAGATAAACTCATAGCTGTCGCAGAGGAGGAAGGACTCGGAGCCCTGTTTAGTAGTGCAAAGAAGTCTCTTTCGGGAGAGCTAGTGCTAGATGCTTTCGCAGCAGGGGTCAGCGTACTTGTAGACGAGGAGGAACTACGTATTCCGAAAGGAAAAATGACGTTGCTCAAAAAGCTACAGGAAGCATTAGAAATTCAGGATGATAACGCTCAAGAAGTGATAGATGAGGTTATTGAAGCCTTTGAAGAAGCGGACATAGAAGAGGAAGAATTTGAGGATGAGGATGAAACAGGGTTTGAGGAAGACATCAGTCCGCAAATGTATGAATCTCCAGCCGGGAATTTTACAGTAGCAATTCCGGTAACCTCCCAACAAGGAGGTAGCATCCAACAAGGTGAAGGATTAGTCAGCTTTTCCGATGATGTTGGGACTTGGCTGAGAATTGATTATTCCCCCTTGTCGTCACAACAAGCAGAGCAAATGGAGTCTGTCGGACAAGAAGAATATCTGCGATCGCGGCTGTTAAATGAGTATGTACCTAGAGAAATTGTTGTGAATATACCAGATGCTCAGGTAAAACACAAGGAATATCTTGAAGACATACTGGACGGTACTTTCTTTGTATTAGTCGATTTACCAGCAGGTTCCACGATTTCCAAAACAGGAAACAATGGTACTGCTACTAGATTCGATGCATTACGAGGACTTCTAGGATTTATTTACGGCGACTTTTTCTACATAGTCAGCAATCAACGGACCTTTTTTGACGGGGAAACTCCCAGTTCAATTAATAAAGAAGCTGAGAGTATCCAACAAAATATTTTAAATTTTGTTGATACCATTGAGTTCACTTAAGCACAAAAAGCCAAACTGAGATGAGCAACGCGGGGGTGGATATATAGCACCTAGCTTTCTCCACCCCCTTCATAGCAATTAACCATTAGCAATTAGCCCTCAAACGTAAAGTTTAGTTGCAAAACAATATCTCCTCAATCAGTAGTGTTAATCTAGTAATTGAAGCAATCAAGCTTCCCTGGCAGATGTAGCAGCCTTGTGTTTAGTGTTTATGCAATGCAAATAAAGAGGTGAGAAGCTGTTTAATTATCTGTCTCGTTTACTAACAGCAACGCTCAAGCAAAACGCTTATATTTTCTCGAAGTAGCAAATGGGGGCAATGCAACTGGTACAAAGTAAGCTTCCTGTAGGAAGTTTTTAATCAGTGTATCCCTGTGTAGTATGACATTAAGGAGAGAAGATAATTAAGCAAGAGGCTTGGGCGTTGTTGTTTAATTAAAAGCGAAATCCTCCTTGAAACCGAACATCAAATCCTTTTTCACCAGTACCCAGTTGTAACTCTAAAGATTTACCACTGTCTTTATAATTATGTCTAACAATTAAACCATAATTTAGGTTAGAAACGCGACTATCTAGACCAAAATTAGTTTGGCTAGAATTTTTAATATAAGCTCCCAAAGATATATTTTGGTTAAGTCTTTGCATTGCTTGTAAATCAAAAAAAAATTCTTTGCTTTTTTCTAGACTAACATTACACTCCAATCCAGTGGTAAAAGCAAACTGTCCATTCAAAAACATTGTCAATTCTGGATGACTATCACCTTGAATAAAAGCAAAACCTGGAATCAGTGTAAATACAAAATCTTTTTCTTGATGAGAATACGAATAACTGAGAGTAGCAACTAAGGGATTACTGCTGTTACTTGCACTATTCCAGTTGATACTTAATGATGGCGCATGAATGTGAATAACTTTTGGTTGATTTTTTGTATCTCTTTCTACATGAACTTTCTGTAAACTTAACAATGCATTCGCATAAATTCCTAAAGTCGGTTCTTGAAGACCTAGATTATTGGAAACTGTAGGTGCTGAATGGGAATCAATATTAAACCAAATACCGGAGTTCAGACTATAGTTCAAATCACCAGAAGAACCAGCAAAAATCAATTCTAATGCAGGTAAATACAGGTAACCACCAAAACTGTTGTATCGTATAGTTTGATGATCGACGCGAGTTAGCTCAATTCTGTCAAATGCTATATCAGCTGATTTAATAGCAACAGGTATAACTGTATTATCTGCCGAACTAAACTGTTGAACAAACGTTTTTCCGTCAGAATTCCTTAAAATGATTTCAGCTGCAGAAGATTCATTGATTGGTTGAACGTCAGTTTGGTTGAGAGAAATTGGTGTACCGACAAAACTTAATGAGCCAAAATCTTTATTGGATAACCTTAATTGAGAAAAATACGTATCTCCTTCAAGGATTGGCTGTACATCTTGTTCAAAAAAATAGACTGTCCGTCGATATAACCCTGTTCTAATTTGAAAAATGTTGGAATGAGTGGGTGTAATCGTACTAGGCAAAGTGACAGTTCCAGAGACTTGCTTTAAACTGCTAGATGAATTAGCATAAGCTAAGGTACGGTTTAATCTATAATTAATTTGTCTTCTTTCATTAGAAGTGGCTTTTGTTTGCAGAGCAGACAAAGCATCGCCATCTTTAAATTTTTGCTTTGCTTCATCAAGATGGTTTTGTAAGTTACGATTATCAACCGCTTCAAAAGCCAACCCTAGGACCATTCCTAGAGTAGAATTTATTGTTTGAGTGCTGTCAAGATTACCATCTTCCAAGTTGAGTGTTAGCGATATACCAGGATTTGAAAAAACATTAGCATAGGTAGCGCTAACTTTTAGTGGGTTATACTCGATAATAGCACGGTTATGAGCGTGACTAAGATAGACTCTGTGCCAGTCATCTTCCTCCTTTTCAAGACTGACAACATCAAATTTAGGTTGTCTTAAACCATAGGATGTCCAGAATAAAGAATTGAGATAGTGTAAGTCTTTTTCAAGACCAGTTGGAAAGGGATTGATTAAAGTATTTAGTAAATCAACGTTATCAAACTTACCTAACTGTCCGACCTTAATACCAGGTAAAGAAGTCATCTCCGCTGAAAACACAGCTGGTTTTCCGGTAGTGATATCTCCCCAGGAGATTCCAGTGGCTTCCAAAACCTGTTTGGGAATGACTTGTCCTTTCTCCAATTTCACATTACCGTTATCAATTAAGGGTCTAAAATCAACAGTCGGGAATCCTTGCAAAATTAATGGAGCGTTAGAGACATCTAGAAACTCAAACAGAGAACCACCTCCCTGTGAACTTTGCGTAGAACCACTACCAAGATTAGGGGTGGGATTTTTCAACAAAGTAACATTAGGATTGTTAAAGTCAATTCCACTGTCAATGGTGACTTCACCCGCAGGAACGTTTGGAGGGTTTGTTATTTTTCCTGCAATTGAAATAACGGAGAAGTCCTTGGTTTCCAACTCTCCAGTTAAATCATCAAACTTTTGAGGAATCAATGAAACGGCTTGAAATCCACCAAAAGCTTGCTCTAAAGTAATAGTTCGTGTCATCTCTGTTTCAGTAGATTGACCTTGAGAAAGCATTCCCCCCATCCATCCTTTTGTCTCCAACACAACTCTATTGTTTGGAAGTACCCAGTAAAATTGGTCTTTTTGAGGAAAATGAGCAAAAGTAAATTTATAAATAATAGGATTATCTTGAGCAAATCTAATATCTAAATCAATATAATTTTTATCCTCATTGGGCTTAAATAATTGTGGAAAAAAGGTTAAATTATCAGTTGGATTAATGAAAAAATGATATTTACTGGCACTATTTGTCAAGGCATCTAAAATCAATTTTTGTTGATTATTTTGTTTATTTTCTATGTTTTTTTTTATTTCTGTTCCTGTCTCATTGGGCTTTGATTCAGTTCCATCTAGTTTAGGTAACTCAGAGGGCTTAACTTGTTCAATAATCTGGGGAGTCCTTTTGGAAGGATACACTTGAGCAGTTTGGATGATAGCTGTGAATTCTGTTTCTGCAATGGTTTCTGGAAAAGTTGCGATCGCTAACCCAGATTGAACAGTCATCTCATCTATTTGAATATCTGTCTCTTCTGGATGTTCCTCTAATAACTCCCTAGGATTGGTATCATCCTTGGAAACAGCATTCGCTGAAGTTGATAAAGAAAGATTATTTATTAATATAGCGGCAATACATATAGTAGTCGTCTTTACAGAAACAGGAACTTTCATGATACACTTAATAGTGGGGTAATCTAACTAAAAATGTTTTTATGCCATAAAAAATAGCGGCTCAATGAGCCACGATGAAATGATGACTGAAATAAAAAAAAGGGCTTGAGTGGTTTCTACAAATACCCTGACTCAAACCCGGTAGAATACCCTACTTTTTCTGGAGCATCTTGATTGTGTGCTAATGGCTAATGGCTAATGGCTAATTGTTAATTGCTGTTTGAGATTGAATAATTAGCCATTAACTATTATTCAAGACCACTTATTCCACCAAGAGAGCGTATGATGGCTGCTTGGTCTTCAACGGTAATATCAGTACCGCCAGGACTTTTAATAGTTTCTGCGATCGCGTTAAGGACGGGATTAGAACTCAATGGAGCAGTGATTTCCCCAGGGTCAGTCGCTGTGGCGCTTTGACCTACTGTTAAGTTTGTTATGACTTCAGCATTGGTTCCTGCGGTGTCTGTCGCTAATTCAGGTTTAACATTGACATCTTTAAAGTAATATCCACTAGGTAGAGTCACTTCTCCACTCACACTCATAGAACTACCAGAGGGTCTTACAATTACAACAGATCCACTAGCAGAAGCTGTTTGTGCAGAAGCTGGTGCAGTTGCAAGAGTTGTTGCACCAACTAAGCCTAATAAAGACAAACCTGCGTTAAACAATACTTTGGATTGAGAGATAAAATTCATGAGTTTTCTCACTTTTTGCTATCAAAAATTCAAGTACAAAAAAAACATCATTAATAACTATTAGCCATTCGCCATTCGCCATTAACAATTAACTATCCTGATTCATTCAGGTGATATATCATTTTTAAAATTTCTACTTTTGTTTGTAAATTCGTGTTTACACAGAATTTAAAAGCTTTGAGTCTGCGTAACTCCTCAGAAGAAGTTTGTTAGTAGATTCCCATACATACTCATATTTGAAATTCCGTGTTCGTACCAAATTCACTTTCAATACGTTAATACTCGCATTTCGCTCATCGCAATTTGCACTAAAACACTTTTTTGTTTGTGCTGTAGGGGTTTCGGGATTTGAGAGCTACTCATCGGATTTGCATTGAAACATCTCTATGCCCAAAAGGGGAGATAGCGAGCATAGCGGGTAGAGGTTGATTCGGATTGGTCTGTCTTGATCAAGCCAGCTTCTTTGGTAACTCCTATAATTTACGAAATTGTTCATACATCAAAGAATATCGTATGAGCATTCATCGCTAGAGTTACGACTAATTCATTGAGAGTATTACATCCTAAGCTGCAAAAGCTGGAATTTCTACTGAAATTGCTACACAGCTAATCAAAGGCAATCCACAAGTAAAGTGTGAGGTTTAGCCGTCTTTGCATATAAAGAACAAATAATTTTTTGATTTGTAATCACAAATCGGGATGACTGGATTCGAACCAGCGACCCCTTCGTCCCGAACGAAGTGCGCTACCAAGCTGCGCTACATCCCGATAATAAAATATTTCTATTATGTACAAGTATATCACAGGAGTTGTTCAATAACAAAGCTAAATTAGAAATTAAACTACAAATTGCGTATACGCAATGGGTTCACATAGGGGTTTTTACTGTTGTAGATGCATTTTAGCCATCTTAATGTAAATTTATTAACCCTAAAGATAGATGACTTGTCTGGAATTTTGTAAATATGAAAAATCAGTTACTGAGTTGGCAAACGCTTGTCTCAAATACTACCAACCAGTTTGCTGCTGTATCCCCCACGTTTCCGTTGTGGATTGGTGGAAGTTTAGGAATGATTACCTTATGTTTGTGGAAGGTAATGGATTTCTATCGAAATGCAGAAAATTCGCCTTTACCAGAAGTTGTTTTAGGGGCGGGGTTTTTGAGTGCATTACTGCTAGGGCTGACAGCTGCATCGGTGCAAAAGGCGGTATTAAAAGAAAAACAGTTAGAGACTGTCAGTAGTGAATTCAAGCAAGTACAACAATTACTACAACGGCAGAATCTAGAGCTAGAAATTCGAGTTCAGAAGCGCACTGCTGAACTTGTATATACAAATATGAAACTTCGGGTTCAAATAGCCGAACGCAAGGAAGCGGAAAAAGCCCTGCGACAAAGTCAACAGCAGATACAAGCGATTCTGGATAAATCTTCTGCGATGATTTACCTCCAGGATACGCAAGGTCGGTATCTTCAGATTAATGAGGAGTATGAAAGATTAACAAACTTTACGAAAGAGGTTGTCATAGGTAAAACTGATTACGACCTCTTTCCCCATGAGGTAGCTGAAGCATTCTGGACGCACAACCAAAAAGTACTAGATACTGGAACGCCTATACAGTTTGAGGAAGTTGTCCCTCTCCCTGATGGCGTCCATACCTATATTTCTGTTAAATTTCCCCTCTACAATTCTGATGGAGTTGTTTACAGCGTTTGCAGCATTTCCACAGATATCAGCGAGCGCAAAAGTGCAGAAGAAAAAGTACTTAAAGCATTAGAACGAGAACTAGAACTCAGCGAACTTAAATCGCGCATCATCACCACCATCTCCCATGAGTACCGCACTCCACTGACCGTCATCCTATCTTCTGCAGACTTACTACAGCAGTTTTGGCAAAAATTGTCTGACGAAAAAAAGTTAAAACAGTTAGCGCATATAAAAAACAGCGCCAGACATATGACCAACTTGGTAGATGATGTTATGTTTATCAATCAAGCTGAGATAAATCTATTCACTTTTCATCCGGCTCTAGTAAATTTGAGAAAATTGTGTCAAGAATTAATAGAGCAAAGCTCTTGTGGCGTACCGAGTAATCTAACTATTGATTTTGGTATTTATGGAAATTGCGATAGTGTCTACTTAGATGACAGCCTACTACGACAAATAATTATTAACCTCTTTTTAAATGCTATTAAATATTCTTCTAAAGGTGGTACGGTAAAGTTCAATATTGATTGTCATGATGGTATAGTTCAGTTTTTAATTCAAGATGAAGGGATTGGTATTCCGGAATCAGAAATGAGCCAGATATTTGACTGTTTCTACCGTGCCACAAATGTAGGTAATATATCTGGTACAGGTTTAGGGTTAGCTGTTGTTAAAAAATGTGTGGACTTACATCAAGGCACTATTAGTGTAAACAGCGTTGTGAATCAAGGCACAACATTTACTGTTACACTACCTTGTATAAAAAATCCACAGTAACGCAATTAACTATTAGCAATTAGCAATTAGCAATTAGCAATTAGCCAATTACTTCCAACCATCGTTGTCGCAATTGACTCAAATTGGGAGTGCGATCGCCATAACGCCAACTGACATAAGCTTGGCAAATTTCGTCTATAACTTCAGCAGTTGCTGATGAATGATGTTGATAAGAGACTTGGGCGAATTCTAGGGGTGTTTGTGCTGGATGTTTACCTAAACCTTTTTGCGCTGTCCATGTGAGCATTTGTTGATAAAGGCTTTCCATTGGTGGTAATTTCTTCAGCCTCACGCGATCGCGCCACTCTCGCCACTGATTCCAACCAAGCCAACTTAGGAAAGCTGTTGCTGTCCCTACCATTAAGCCAGACAAGACTCCAGTCCAACCTTGGAAGAAGAGGGAGAAGAACCAAGAGAGAACTTTTGCTATCCAATTAAAGATTGTGGCAAAGATGTTATTCAGAAAACCTCTGACGGGAGAAGGTAACCACCCCGCAACCCAGTTCCAAAACTGACGCACAACGCTAAATGTTTGGTCTTGTTCTATAGAAGGGGGAATGAGGGGATGATTGGGAATCGGGTCAAAAGCAAACCAGCCGTATTTGGGAAAATAGACTTCTGTGATTGCATAAGCGTCTGTGTTACGAACAATGTACATTCCCGTAAAGGGATTGAATTCTCCTGAGCTAAATCCCACTGCTAATCTTGCTGGTATACCAATGGAACGCAGCATAACCGTTAGTACTGTGGAGAAATGGTCTGGGTAGCCTCCTTTGTGTTTAAACAAGAAAGCTTCTACTAAATCTTCTTTTTCACTTAAGTATGGCAGGTCAAGAGGATTATTAGGAATGGTGTAGTGCTGCTTTAGATACTGAGCTAAGTAGAGAGCTTTTTCATACGGTGAATCTAGTGTTTTCTCCGACTTCCCAACTCGTTCCTTGTTATAACCTGCGAGGATTTCTGCGGTGTAATTCCTGACTTTATTAGCAATTTCCGGAGGGATTTGTAAGTAATGTTTTCTGAAACTCGCCGGATACTTAGTCGGTGCTTTTCCTAACAAAGTGCGATCGCGATACGGGACTTCCGAAACCACCGTGTAGGTTAAACCTTCTGATAATTCCACAGGCGCTCGCAGCCCGTTTTCCTTATCAATAGCTACCATTGGGGTGGGAAAGTAAATTTCTTTAGGATAAGCCATAGCCGGAATCAGGTTAGGTAAATCCGATACTACGGTGTAAGTTTGTACGATATCTTTGCTTGCGCCAGCAAAAATGGGTCTGGGAAGAAAAGTTTGGTAAGACCAAGGAGAACGCTTATGGATTTCCACTTGGTCATTCCGAGAAATTTCCCATCCTTGACCCGTGTAGCGGTCAAATGCTAGCACCCGCCAGAAACCCTCGGCTTGCGATCGCACGCGCATGACGACCTTGGGTTTCATTTCTAAGCGCAGGTTTTGGTTAATCTGAGTATTAAAACCGTAATAAAAACTATCATCCAACTGCTTGGGATTGTCCGTTGGGCTGTTTCCAACTGCGGTATTTCCACCTGTTTGATTTTTAGGATTACCATTGCGAACATAACCAGGATTAGCTATGTTGCGACCTGTAAACTCTCCCTTGACATTTATGGGAGCACTCACTGGAAACATCCGCAACTGCAATTGATAGCCAGGAAACCGGGGCAAAACTGCAAAAATTCCCAATCCAATTGCCAAAATTAGCAAAAAATTGAAAATAAAAAATTGAAAATAAAAAAGTGGGGAATTCCCCACTTTTCCTTTTTCATATCTGATGTATTCTTCCAAGCCGAGACGGGAACGGTAATCAATAACCAGGGTTGGGAGGGCGATCGCTAGAAATAACAGCAGTATTGGCGCAAAAGCTAGAGTTTGGCTTAGTGTTGCGGCGACACCAAGCAAAATCAACCCAATTACAATTGAATAGCCCAAGTCTTTACGACGGGGTGTATCAAAGCAATGAAGCACCTGGAGTTGAATTAATAACTCTGCTAACGCCAACCGCGTGTCATTTAACTCACCAAACAATCGCCCAAAGAAAGCACCCAGTGCCACTAACATTCCAATGGCGATACAGAACTTGACCGAGACATTGCGATCGCGGCGACGATAATAACTCCACATCGTGCCTACCAACGAGACTGGGACTGCCCAAAGACTAAATTCAGTCTCTGCAGCTATATCTGTCGCCACTATTCCTATAATTACCAACGCTAGCACAAGCACCCGCAAGGTAACTGAATTTTCCACTTCCTTCAGCGGCGTCTCCTGCATACTTTGCCGCCATATTTCACCTACAGACAGACGCCAATTTCTCCTGGATTTCTTTAACATTTCACGCACAAAAGCAATCTATGGGTATGTAAGCAATGCGATAATTTGGACGCTACAGACACAAAAAGAGCCGGCGATACCGAACTCGAAGTGTGTCATCCTCATAGCAGCTTTCTGTAGACGCCCTAATGACCGCTGATGTATTAAAGGGGGTATTTGACAAAACCAGGATTTTCACTTCATCAAAACGGCGTTTATTGATTGAGGGTGCTAGCGATGGCAATTCTTTTTACACCGTAGGAACAATCACAAACAACAATGGTCGTTGGTCTACTTCTTTTAACTCTACTTCCAGAGTATAAGTTTGGTTGGGTTGGGCGTCATTTAATTCGACACTCAAGCATCCTGGAGTTGAAGATTCTGCCATTGCGTAAGATTTTTCTCCGCGAAGACGCAAAATCCCGGTTGTAGGTAAATTGGTTTGAACTCGTAGTTTTCTTTGTCCATCTTGACATTGGTATTCCACTTTCAGAGTCAGAACACCTGTATTAGTGAGCCACTGCCTTTCTACCATTGGAGTGGTAGCTGACACTGGTAAAGTGAGATTCTCTAGCAGTTGTTTTGCTGCTATCAAGGACAGCGCCATCTGTTGACGAGGCTGTAAATCTGAGTAATCACTTTCCAGATTTGGCATTGTCTCTAGAGCATCCACAGACCTATAAGGAGTTCTTAGCACTAACCCGGCTAAATCATTAATGGTCTGAGCTTCATTTGGAAAGAGGCTGTCCACCACCTGAACGAGTTTTGCCCCTAAAGGTAGAGAGGACGAAACCAACGCTTGACATCTCTCCAACAGTTGCTGAAAGATCCTTTCCGGTAGTAGCATCGGCAGATTCAGCTTGAATTGCTGTGCCGTCCACCCCCAAACCGGAACTAATTCAATCGATGGTTTATCTAAGTAATCGGGATAGTCTGTCAATTGACTTTCCCACGGAAAGAGTGGTGGTTGGTTTTGAATTTGAAGTTGTAACCGACGTTTAAGGACGGCTTGGAAACGTTCTTGCACAGTAGGAATTTCTCCCAGTTGAAAGGTGTGAGGGGACGATCCTGACTGAAAATCGCCACCGCTGGCTGCGGCGGCTTGTGTATCAAGATTTTCGACCCCTTTACTGTCCTCACAATCTACCGAGTCTTCATCATTAATGGTTTGGGCGTTTTCGCCCAACAACCAAGCCAGTAACTGGTATCGTAAGGATTCTGAGTCACTATTCATGAGTAGATGCACCCGATCCGGATATTAAGGAGTTACGAATTTCCCACGCTTGTTCAAGAATTTTAAACCACCGTTTTTGCAATTGTGCCATTGAGAATCCTAAAGTTTTCGCAATTTTTTCGTCAGATACCCCCTGTTGTTTCAACTCTAATAAAGACCGTTGCTTATCGTCCAGCTGTTCGGTGTATATTTGCCACTGTTGTGGGGTTAACCCTAAATTAGTTTGCAAATCTGCTTCCAACCACTCATGAACTAGCTCCCAGCGATGCAATAAAGCAAAACGAATCAAATGATATTTGAAGCGCTGCTGTAAATAATCTCGTTGACGGGGGGTTAAACCCAAAATTGACTCTATTTCCTGTGCTGACAAATCTTGAAGGCGAAGAGCAAAATAATCAGCACAATCTGATTGTTGCCGCTCTTCTAAATAATTCATTAATTCCGCAGTAACCACAGAGCGTAAGGTATCTTCTTGGGGTTCTGGCTCTGGTTGGGTTGCCATTGCACTCCGTAATTGTTGCATTGCTGGGTCTTCCCATGAACCATCGGCTTCGTTCCCACTACCTTCTGCTGCTTGTTCGATGTCTACACAAGTTTCCGGTGGTTGTTGTTGAGAAAATGTTTGTGCGCGTAGAATAATAAGCTGTTGCTGACGACCGGGCAAAGGAATTCTCCGCTTGGCATAGCGTTCGGTAAACGCCATATACTCTGACAATTCCAAAAGAGTTTGCGGACGATAGGTCGCACCGAGTTGGTTCTCACGCCGGAAAGCGTTTAAAGACTCTAAGTAAAAACTTTGTAGGAAGTCTTCGATAATGACGAGTCGCCCTTGATAACTTAGTTGTCTTTGAGGAGGATTTATATAGCGATAGATAATCGCACTCAAGGTACTGTGTAGTTCTACCCTACCTCGAGATGAACCCAACTCATAGTATCTCAGGCACTGTTGCAGTCTATGCTTGGCTAAGGTGATTGCCGAAGCTTCCATTGTACCTGCAGCTTGGATGCGCTTGCTTTCACTGCAAATACGGTTGACTTCGGCAGCAATTCGGATTGCAACATCACGGCAATTTTGCACCGAAGCTTTGGTTGACTGCTGAAGCTCCTTAAATAGGAGTTGATATATCGCCTCCACGCCGATAGAACTCACTCCCTCAATTGTTACGGTTGCGGCTAAATTCATAGTCAAGTTTTTCGTACATACCCTAACATACTTAAATACAACCTGTAAGACCGTGGGTTTATGGTCAAGGTTTTTGCATACAACTCAAACACGTCTAAATCGTACACTTGGGATTAGCCTGAATCTATTGTTCCCAATTTTCGTGCTTATTGCTCGCGTTCATAAATTTTCAAGACACTACCCTCAAGCAGTTTACAGGTGATTATGGATTTACAAGCACAAATTCAATTGCTGATTGACAATGCACCCCAAGATGGTGTAACACCGCAACTTGTCACAGCAATCGCTCCTGCCCTCAGCGCGATCGCCCAACAATTACGTCATTTCCAGTACTATATTCTCCAAGACTTGGATGGGGGCTGGGTAATGACTACATTGAGTAATCGCGCAAATCCACAGTTGGAAAAGCGTGTAATTTATGCTTTTCCTACATTAAAGGATGTCCCAATCAGTTCATCTGCTGGGCTTGACCCTCAATTGATAGCTGCACCCGTTCCGGTCACTCACATCTTATTCCAATTGGTAGCAATGGAGCCCGTAGATAGTATAGTTTTTTTTGAAACTCCTGGCATTACCAATAATGGAGTTGAAATACAGAGGGTTGACCTAGAACACTTAATTCAGCAACAGCTTCAACAAAACCGCAGTAATAGCCAAATTCCCCCGGACATAGCATAAATTGTATCAGCTATCAGCTATCAGCGTGTATATTCTCATGCTAATTTAAATACTCTCTTTCTGTTCAGACTTTATCAACTCATCATCAAAAGCTAACATCTGGGGGAAAAAAGGGGTGTAGGGTGTGAGGGTGTGGGGGTATAGGTGAAATATTTCCTTACACCCCTACACCCCTACACCCCTACACCCGGTTAATAAATTCTACTCAACACATAATCCGCCATCTCAATTAGAGCTTGGCGAGATTCAGAGGGAGGGAGAGGAGCCAAATTTTCTACTGCTTGCTTAGCATGATTGGCGGCTAATTCCATCGCTCTGTGAATTCCTTGGCTATCTTGAATTAAAGATAAGGCTTGCTGTAAATCGTCTTCTTGAGCAAACTCTCTTTCTATAAGCACTTCCAGGTAAGGTTTTTCTTCTAATGCGAATAAAACAGGGGCGGTGAGATTACCACTTTTCAAATCTGAACCTACAGGCTTACCCAAAGTATCTGTCGAACTTGTAAAATCCAAAATGTCATCTACAATCTGGAAGGCTAAGCCAAGGTGACGCCCGTAGCTGTACAAATTTTCTGCAGTTTCTTGGGAAACTTCACTGAGTAATCCAGCCGCTTTGGAACTGTTGGCTATTAACGAAGCTGTTTTGTAGTAACTCTTATTGAGATAGGCTTCAATCGAAATATTACTATCAAAGCGGCTTAATCCTTGTTGAATCTCACCTGCTGCTAAATCCATAATAACTTCTGAAAGCAGTTTCACCACTTCTAGATTGTTCAGATTAGCTAAATACCAGGAGGATTGAGCGAATAGAAAATCTCCAGCGAGTATGGCAATCTTATTACCAAACAAACTGTGGACTGTAGGAACACCACGTCGCATTTCGGATTCATCCACCACGTCGTCATGTACCAAACTGGCTGTGTGAATCATTTCTGTAATCTCAGCTAAACGACGATGGCGGGGCGTGATGTCTTGCTCGAGCACGGTCGCTCTCGATATCAGCAAGACAATCGCCGGTCTAATCCGCTTTCCCCCAGCTCCAAATAGATGCTCGGCTGCTGCACAAAGGATGGGGTGACCGTTTCCAACTAGCTGCTTCAGATTGTCTGCTAGTATCTGCAAGTCGTCTTCCACTGGAGAAAATAGGGAGGTGGCTGGGGTCATGGATGGGCAGACTCTGGCTTTAGTTACGAAAGTTTACATATCCTAATACTTATTTTAAGATAACCCTGTGCCAGCGCCAAATTTTAATCAGTTATTGGTCGGAATTTTCTTGTTGGACTTCTTTCTCGTTGTAGAAGACAGAAAATGTGGGTCGAGCGAGTGATAAATGTATTATATGAAACACTCTCACAGAAAAGTTGTATGTTTGATTGCATTGATGAAATCCGTATCATTTGTAGTCCATCGACAATTTTGACCGTTCTGCCAAAACTTCTTGATAGACTACTAGTGCGTAATAAATATTACTGATTTTTCTACTGTGTTCTGGTTGCAGTTAATGCTACTTTTCATACCTTTTTAATAGATTGGCGATCGCTCAAAACTAGTCGAAAGCCCATATTATCGAAATTTCTTTGCCTTCTGGTACCCTTAGCTTATGTTATACTGAAAACATAGCCAAATAATGGTTCATCCCATCTAATCTGCTGTGTTTTATACATAAAACTCTCTGAACAAAAAATAATACCCCCAATAAACAGATAAACTTCCCGATAAAATTTCAAAATTAGCAGAAAAAATGGCTTAAAAGTCAGGGTCGTTGTGTTACGCTAAAATCAGGGATTTAAAATCATTGCGATCTTCACTCAGGAAGGAAGAATCACTTTTAGTTATTCTCTAGCTTGGTGAAGCAATAGGGAGTCGTGTGCTTCGAGCAAGGGATTCTATCCATTGTTCCAGCAGCGATATATAAACCTCAAAGTTAGAGTCACTGCCTTCCCTCAGGAAGGTTAAGCACTTCATTAAATTAGAAAGGTGCTGTCTTTGCTTAGCAAAGAGCATTTAATCAAAAGCGGATAGCTTGGACTGTAGTGTCCAGGTCTGGGAGCGTGTTGTACTTAAAGGCAATGTGCCACTGATTTAGGTAAGAATCCGCAAAAAATCAACTTGCAAATTATTTGTCGGAGAGTTTATACGCTCTACCGATGGTCAGCTTATGCAGAGCCACCACAAAAGCTAATTTGTGTAGTGGTCGTGCTTGGTGTTTATTTTATTCAAGTTTATATTCCTTAGAAGTAAAGAGTTGGTAGAAAGATGGTTTACGGACAGATGCCTATGATGATATTTATGTTAGCCTCCGGTTACTTGTTAGCAATTTACCTTTTGTTAGCACTGGCGAAAAGAACAGGCACCAAAGGGGGTGATGAGAACTCACCTAGGCCATCTAAGTCAGAACACAGGCGGGAAATTTCCATAGCTCCTAAAGTAACTGAAGCCACTAGCGTACACTAGTGAAGCCCATGTAGTCAATAGTCTATGGTTGTCATCCAGAGCAGCTTATGAATCTTAGGTTTGAGGTTGACTGTTCACTGTTGACAGTAAAATTCAGTCAGCAGCGAGCAGTCAGCAGTCAACCTGAGACCACTATATCAGTTAATTGCACAGCCTCAACGAATGGTTTATGTCCAAGCCATTGCAAGCAGGACTGTGCAAATTGTTGTGGACAGCCACTAACAGCAAAGCGGGTAGGTATAGGTGGGTGAGTATTTCTCAATCCCATCAGGTCTAGCTCTTGAGCACATGCACAGACAACGTGTACTGCAGGATCGACAAGCTTTACGTATGAAGGGAGGAGCGATCGCAGTACTGGTGCAAGGTGAGGGTAGTGCGTACAGCCATAGACCAAAGTATCCACTTCTTGCTGTATTAATGGTTCCAAATAAGAGTAAGCCACCTTCGCCGTGTAGGGGTCGTGAATGCGATTTTGCTCAATAAGTGGCACAAACTCAGGGCAGCCGACCTGCCAAACTTGAATTTCGGGATTTACCTCTAGGATAGCATGCCGATAAGCATTGCTCTTGGCAGTTGCTGGAGTGGCAATCACACCAATACGCTTTCCGCAGGAAACAGCAGCTTTTGCCCCTGGTAAGATAATTCCAAGAATGGGCAGAGAAGAAAACTCCTCACGGATTGCTTCGAGCGCCAAAGCGGAGCTGGTATTGCATGCCATAATCACCATTTTCACTCGATGCTGTTGCATCCACAACAAGATTTCACGAACATATTGTAAAATTTCTGCTGCCGAGCGAATACCATACGGAAGCCGAGCCGTATCCCCAAAGTAAATGATAGATTCATTAGGAAGTTGTCGATAGAGTTGACGCAGCACCGTTAAACCACCTACACCACTGTCGAAAATACCAATTGGCGCACGTTGAGGTTCGTTAGAAAAATCGCCAAGATTGACTTCAAAAATTGAGGAATTCAACACAGACGAATATTGAGTTGGTTGTTAGTTGTTAGTTGTTAGTGGATAGTTGTTAGTGGATAGTTGTTAGTTGTTAGTTGTTAGTGGATAGTTGTTAGTTGCTTAAAGTATAACTATCCACTATCCGCTATCCGCTATCCACTATCCACTATCCACTATCCACTATCTATTATCTCATTTTTAGGTATCTAAGTATACCATTAGCAATGGCTTCTGCCATACGATTTTGGTACTCCGGATTTCCCAACCTGGGGTTATCCTCCACACCAGTCATGTAACCTGTTTCGACTAAAATGGACGGCATGGAACTTTTCCTTAGAACATAGAACCTAGCTTTCCGTACTCCTCGGTCTCTTAAAGTCGGGATGCTCTGAAGAATAGTACTATGGACGGTACGAGCCAAATCATAACCACTGTCATAGTAATAAGTTTCTAACCCATTGACATCTCGACGACCGTCAACAGAATTAGCGTGGATGCTGACAAATAGATCAGCATTGGCTCTTTCTGCCATGTCTACCCGTCCTTGAAGTTCTACAAAATAATCAGAATTACGGGTTAGTACTGCTTGGACTCCATTTTGCTCTAAAACAGCTGCTACTTTTTGACTGATTGGTAAAACCACATTCTTTTCTAACAATCCCCCAAGACCGGGAGCGCCAGAGTCTTTACCACCATGTCCGGGGTCAACCATAATAACGACTCGTCCATTAGGAACCCTAGAACGTGCTAGTGGTTGTGGAGTATATGTAGGATTTATACCGTAAGGTCTAGATGGTAGCACTTGTGGATTGGATCTTGGAATTGGTGGTAAAGAAGTCCGAGGAGTAAAGGGAAAAGAAGTTCGTTGTAATTCCAAGGACAACAACTGGCTGTTGAGCTGATTGAGTTGACCAATTTGCACTCCTGATGCTGGCTGGACATACACCACCACAGTCCGGGGGTCTTTCTGTTGCAGACGAATGCGGAGGATGGGGCTACTAGCATCAAAACTGGGACCTCGGACTGGGGTCGCTAGCTTCGCATTGGGAATTGTAATCCGGTAGAAACCAGACGATCTTTCCCAGCCACCACTGGTATCACGTGACAAAGGTTGGTCAGCTTTGATGAGTAACTGTGTTCCAGACCCAATCAACTCTACAGATTGAATCGTGGAGATGGAATTGCTAGTTTGCTGGTAAGAAATAGAGTTATTGTCAGGAGTAGAACTTGGAGACTCATCTTTACTCAAATCAGACACATTACCATCGGGTAAAAGCACTAAACCACCGATATTACTGAGAGTGACGCGCCAATCAGGGCTTTTTTTGTCTACCCACATTGTCATCCGAACGCCAGGTTTTGATGCTCTAAGTTCCGTGAATTCAATGTGTTTCACACCATGCTTATTAATCGGTATATCGCGTTGTTCTAAAACAGATGATAAAGCCGCACCAAAAATATCAATATTTATAGCACTTTTGTCTTTGCTACGAAACGATTTAATTTCTGGTTTTCCTCCACTAGTACGAACAAATAACCCGTCTCCTGTCGCTCGTACACTTTCAATTTGAGTGACTCCATCAGCACGGCTAAGAGTTGTCCTCGTTCGCGGTAATTCTTCGTTAGTATTGTCACCCGTGTTATTACGGTCAACAGTATTCTTATTGATAACAGGCGCTTTTCTAGTTGTAAGGTTAGGGTTAGATGTGACTACATTGTATACATTTAACGGTGAAGAACCGACTTGCTCAACTTCCGGTGTCGGTAGTTGTACTATCCATCGACTCGGAGTTCTCCCTTCAAACTTCACCTGTTCTGGGACAATTGTGTAACCGGGAGTGATTTCAACAACAAGACGAGTTGTATTTTTGTTAAATTGACCAATACGGATAGCACGAATTCTCCCACCAATTGGTTTGATTAATTGAGGGCGACCAAATTCGATTCCTGGTAAATCAATCACTAAGCGTGTGGGATTAAAGACAAGTTGCGCTTGCGGCTGAACAGACCCTTGAGTAATGAATTCTAATTGATTGAGATTAGGGTCATATCGCCAAGATTGTAGTTTTGCTGCTTGGGCTGGTGAACCTAGCATGAAGATGGTGGTAGTTGCAACCGTACCGGGGAATAACCAGTTTATTTTCACAATATTTTCTCCTGATTCGTATTTGTAAGAGCCGTCATAACCTCAATGTGTTAGCAAATTTACACACGGTCGCCGCGCAATTTAGTTAAGAAGTCACTTGAGTTGGGAGATCGCGGAGGAAGCTTGTTGAATCAAGACTTAGAGATGGAGGATAAATAATAAAAAATGTGCTGCCATCCAATCCCTACTCCCAAATTTCTGCATAAAATTGGGTAAAACGTCCAATTTTCGCTTCAAATCCCTGAATTTATTTGTAAGGTTGACTTCATAATCATAAAAAGAATTCAGAATTCAGAATTTAGACTTCCGACTACCGACTTTAAACCTCTGTCTTTTTGTGACTCTCTCATTTTTCTATGCTTTTATCGCATAGAACAAGAAAGAACAAGATCAGTCATCTTACACCATCTTTGGGAGTCACAAAAAGATAACCAGAATCAAAATCAGCAAACAATCCCAGTCAATTAAACATAACTTAGCCACGTTTTTTTTAGTTATGAGATTTTAGAAGGCATATCCAATCTCCATTTTTAGACTTTATTGACTTAAATTTAGTAAAGACTTGTGGATATTACCGTTTTATAGCTGAAAAATTATACCATTTTATACTCACTTATTGGTATCTCATACTACTAAAGTGAGGTTTTGGTATTGGCTTTAGCCATTGAGATTTTTCAGTAGTCTCTAAGACATATTGACTGACTGATGTCTTGTCCATTCAGAGGTGGATGTGATGCAACACATTATTCCCAAATAAATGACTAAATAAACACTTTCAGCAACAAAGTACTGCTAATTACCAAAGTGGTGATGAAAGTTTTGACCTGTCCACCAGAATAAGTACGTATCATTTTTTATACTAGCGTTTTAGATAATATGCCCTTTCAAACACAGTTGAGAATTGCACCAGATGCTACCCTTATCAAAAGACGCCTTACAGAAAGCTGAAGTTTAGAGAGATTGGCATAGTAGAAGCTTCTCTATCCTCCTAAAATTAGGTTATAGTTTACTCTAGTCGTTCTATATTCTACTGGATATTTTACAAAATCTTTGATTATAATGTTGTTATATATACTTTTATCCTCTTTGCTTACCTATTCCGTTTGTATACTTTGAGCGGTCAGCTATCAGCTTTCAGCCAAGAAGTCATAGAAGCATGGATTTTAGCCAAATCAAAAGCTCAATATATTCCCGTACAAAGTAGATCAGCGATTAGTGGTTTGGAAATAGTTGGAGTTGTGCAAGCCTTGCTCGACACCACATACCAATCTTATAGAGACGCCCCGTTTGAAGCGTCTCTAAAGATTTGTATCATTTATCTATGGCGTGAAATGGTATTAGAGGAAGTTGTTTGTTGAAGACATTTTAGGAATCGAAAACTTTGGAAGCCAGCATCATGTGGTGCTTGACATCCAAAGTCTGTTATTTTTTACGTAGGTATTGAAGGATACCACTGGCAATCCCATCCGCCATTTTATTTTGATACAGTTTGTTTTGCAACTTAGCGGCATCTTCTCGACCCGTCAAATAACCTGTTTCCACAAGAATTGAGGGCATAGAACTTTTTCTGAGAACATAGAACCTTGCTTTTCGGACTCCCCTATCTTTGACATTGACACTGCGGAGTACGTTACTGTGAACAGTTCGAGCTAAACTTAAACCACTGTCGTAATAATAAGTTTCCAAACCACTCACTTCTGGGCGATTTGCACCTGCTGAGTTAGCGTGAATACTCACAAACACATCAGCATTTGCTTTCTCTGCTATTTGAACCCGTCCCGGAAGAGTTACAAAGTAGTCAGAATCGCGAGTTAACACTACCTGTACGCCATTTTTCTGCAAAATCTCTGCAACTCTTTTGCTGATAGGCATAATCACATCTTTCTCTCGAAGCCCACCCATGCCGATCGCACCAGGGTCTTTACCACCATGACCGGGGTCAACAACAATGATAACTTTTCCAAGAGGAGCGCGGGAAGTTGTCGCAGGAGGAACTGTAGCTGTTTTTGGCGGTAGAGGTTTCGGGTTTACACGAGATATGGGTGGTAACCCGACTGGGGGTTTAACCGGATTAGTACGTTGTAATTCTAAGGAGACAAGCTGATTGCTAAGTTTATTAGCCGATCCAACACGCACTCCGGATGCAGGTTGAACATACACAACAACATTACGAGATTCTTGTTGCAAGCGGACTCGCAAAACTGGGCTGTTCGCACTAAAATCAGGACCTTTAACAGAATCAGCCAATTTTGCATTAGGAATGGTGATGCGGTACAGACCGGAGTCTTTATCCCAGCCAGTGCTTGGAGATGAAACAGTTTTATCAGACCTAATTAGCAGTTGCGTACCTGTCGCAGATAGTTCTACAGACTCAATTGTAGGAACTGAACTGTTGCTTGTGCTTGATGGGACTGGAATAGTTTTGGGTCGAGATTGATTGTCTTGGGTGGAGTTAGAATCATTATCGTTTGACCAGCTGCTCAAATAACGAGTCGGTAAAATCACCAAACCACCCTTGCTGCTTGTGGTGACACGCCAATCAGGGCTTTTAGGGTCTACCCGCATCGTAATCCGAACACCAGGAGGGGTTTTTCTCAATTGGGTGAACTCTACGCGTTTCACACCAAATTTATTCACAGAGACATTTTCCTGGTTAAAATTTGGTCCTAAAGTCGCACCATTGACATCAATAAAAATAGTAGAGCGATCGCGGCTGCGAATCAGCTGAAGTTTGGGTTTCTCTCCATTAGTGCGAACAAAAAAACCATCCCCCGTCACCTGTAAGCCTTCCACTTGAGTTGTTGATTCTGGGATGGTAACAACTCTTTTGGAAAACTCAGGTTTTTTATCGTTTTCGGAATCCACACTCACCACGTTGTATACGTTTCTAGGTGAGGCAATAACAACTGATTTCTCTAAGGTTGAAGAACTAGTTGAGGGTGAAGCTTGAGGTGGGGAAGCACTAGCAACTTCCTCAATTTCTGGCTTTGGTAGTTGTACCACCCAACGACTAGGAGATTTCCCCTCAAACTTGACCTGCTGTGGGTCGAGGGTATAGCCCGGACTGAGTTCAACAACAACACGGGTAGTTTGTGGGTCAAACTGACCAATACGAACAGACCGAATCGCACCACCCACTGATTCGGTAAGTTGGGGACGCCCAAATTCGATTCCAGGTAAATCAATAACCAAACGTGTGGGGTTAAAAATGAGCTGCGCCCGTGGTTGAACAGCACCCCCAGTGTTGATTTCTAAGCGATTGAGATTAGCATCAAAACGCCAAGATTGTAACTTTGCTGCAGCTTCCGCAGGCGACGGTAGCATAAATAAAGAAGTCGTAACAACAGTACCAGGTAGTAACCAGTGGATTTTCACAGTGTTTTCTCCTGATTCGCATTCATAAGAGCCGTCAAAATGTCAAAGTGTTGGTAAATCCTCACACCATCACCATCCACACCTTGGTTTGGATGTTGAAAGCATTAAACTCAATTGGAATTGAAATAATGGCGTTACATTCTAGCTTTCAGCTATTAGAAGGAAACTTATTTTCAAAAAACACCGGATTCTACTAACCAAGAGATAACCAGTATTTACGACAGCAGTCAATCCCTGAGAGTGACACTTGAATCGGCGAGGGATTTGTTAGTTTGCTTAATGTTTGGTAAATGATGCACCAACTAACAACTTGTAACTGCTGTTTGTGGGTATGGCGTTAGCTGTTGGGTCTTAGTATACAAAAGCTAGAAAAAACATCCATTCTTTGGGTTGGTGACTGGCGAAGAAAATGGGATAAAAATCACATTCCTATTGTTGATAGTTTTTAGGAGCTTCTCCTAAAAATTCATATACAAAGGACGGAGGCTCAAGCATGGAAGTTTCCTTTTATATCGATAAAATTTGAGAATTATTCTCCGAAAAATTACTGATATCTCAGTAGATTTTGAAGTACAGATACTTAAAACTGAGTATCTGTACCTAAAGTTTTTAACAACGTTCTTGAGAATTTGGGTTAGCTTTCTTGCTCTTCACCCTCATTTGCAGAAGAAACGTTCATGGGCTGACCACCGGAAGTATTTAATACCAGCTGTTCTGTTTCTGATGTTGGTTCTGGGAAGACAAACCTTAAAAAAGGAGGGGCTAAAAAGGTTGTCAAAATCACCATCATGATGATTGCTGCCTCCAGTGGTTTTGAAAGGACGCCTGTGGAGGAACCAATACCAAGAAATACCAATCCTACCTCGCCTCGAGGAATCATCCCCACTCCGATGGCCAAGCGGTTGATATCAGGTTGACCAAAAATGCTAAAGCCTGTGACGACTTTACCAAGAATGGCAATGACGATGAGAAAAACAGCCATTACCAAACCTTCCCGATTACTGGGAATTGCTGGATTCAACACACTTAAATCAGTTCTTGCGCCCACAGTGACAAAGAAAATCGGTACCAGTATGTCCGCAATTGGAATAACTTGCTTTTGAAGTTGTACGCGTTCATTTGTTTCATCCAAAACTAAACCAGCAGCGAAGGAACCTAAAATGGCTTCCAACTGTATAACAGCAGCAAAGTACGCCATCACAAAGGCAAAGATAAATGCTGGGATCACTAGTTCGCCACGAGTTTTTAAGTTTTTAGCGATCGCGACAAAAGTGTTACTAAAAATGCTACCAAGTACAATCGCACCCAAGAGAAAAGCACTGGCACTAATAATCAAGTAAACAACTTTGACAACATCCACCACGCCTTCTTTCGCAAGGCTTGCGACCACTGCTAAAACGATAATACCGAGTACATCATCAATCACAGCAGCACCGAGAATAATCTGTCCTTCTTTGGAATTAAGACGCCCCAGTTCTGACAGTACCTTGGAAGTAATACCAATACTCGTAGCAGTTAAAGCTGCTCCAGCGAAGATTGCTGGTACAGCTGAAATACCAAACAGAAGCATCAAACCTGCTGTACCAGCAGCAAAAGGGACAGCTACCCCTACTATGGCTACAACGGTCGCTTGGACACCAACTGCTACCAATTCTTTGATATTGGATTCCAAACCAATTTCAAACAGCAGTACAATGACGCCAAGTTCTGCCAAAACAGAAATCACTTCAGACTGTGCATTAAAAACAGCATCAGCTGAGTCCGGACTCAGACCAGCAGTGGATTGGAGGAAACTCATAATCAGAGAACCAGAACTATCTGTCCCTCCCTCTGGAAAGACCACAAGATGTAGGACGGAAGTCCCAACCACCACGCCCGCTACCAGCTCCCCTAAAACGGGGGGTAAGCCCAAACGATTTGATAACTCTCCACCGACTTTACTTGCAAAGTAAATGACTACTAAACTGAGCAGCACCGCAGCTAGTACTAAAGAACTATCTGCTGTTTCTGTTTCTGCTGCTGCTAACAGTGGTAATGGTAATGAGAAGGTTGTTAAGTCTAAATGCATTGGTTATCGAGGAAAACCCTTCCCTTAATTTACAAGTTTGTGGAGGTAACTAAGCTGTTCCGCCGGAGCGATTGCACAATAGCGCGTGAGCACGGTTAGTAGTTAGTGAATAGTAGATAGTCGTAAAAGCCTTGTTCCTTCGATGTTACAGCTACTAACTACTAACTACTAACCTTACTAAGCTCCATCGGAAAAATATGCAACGAAAAGACGTGACCACTTAATGACACAATGGGTAGAACAATCAGTTTTTGCTTTCCGCTAATTCTAAAAGGCGTTGCCAGTAAAACTCTGATACAGGCACTACAGATAGTCGAGGAAGCCTGAGCAAGTCAAAATTTTCAAAGCCGCTATCCTGTTTAATTTGAGATAACCTGACTGGCTGCGGTACCTTTTGGACAGCCCGCATCTGAACAACAACCCGTTTAGCATCATTCAATTTTGGGTCAGGGTAAGGTTGACTGACAACCTCCGCTACACCCACAACCTGTCGCTCTTTCCCCGTATGATAAATAAGTGCTAAATCACCAATTTCCATTGTGCGTAGGTACTTGAGAGCTAAGGCATTGCTGACTCCATCCCAAACAGCATGACCATCTCGTTCTAAGTCACTCCAGGAATATTCTTCCGGTTCGGTTTTTAACAACCAATACGCCATAAAGTTTCTCAGCTAACACTCATCTGTCAAATTTTCGCAGTTTCTAAAAATGTAACTATACTGATTTTCTACTGTATCAGTGCCACATTAAAAACATCTTTTGAAAGAGAATATATTTTAGGTGTGAACGATGAATAGAAATACTGTCTCCGGTTTTCACTGGCGTAGAGGAAATTTTTGGAAAACTCTACCTATTGCTTACATTTTATGTGTTAGTTTTATCCACCCTGCTTTGGCACAAGAAAAAGAACGGATGTACCGAACTCTGACAGTCAGCGGTCGCGGAGTGGAAACAATTCCCACGACTCTTGCTCAAGTCACTTTAGGAGTAGAGGTTCAGGGAAAAACCGCAGAAGAAGTGCAAAAAGAGGCAGCACGTAGATCCTCATCTGTGGTAGAACTGCTTAAAAGTCGTAATGTGGAAAAATTACAAACCACTGGTATTAGTCTTAACCCAATCTATAGCTATAACAATAATGTGCAACGTCTCACTGGGTATACTGCTACCAACACAGTCAGTTTTCGCGTTCCCACAGAACGTGCAGGGACTTTATTGGATGATGCTATCACAGCAGGAGCAACTCAGATCAATGGCATCAGTTTTATTGCTAACGAAACTGCGATCGCAAACGCTAGACAGCAAGCCCTCAAGGAAGCGACCCAAGACGCTCAGCAACAAGCCAATGCTGTTTTGAGTGCGTTAGGTTTCCAACCTAAAGAAGTGGTTAGCATACAAGTTAATGGTGCGAATGCGCCTACTCCACCTCCTAGACCTTTGTTACGTGCAGATGTTGCCAAAATAGCCTCAGAAGCCTCCACTCCTGTCGTTGGTGCTGAACAAGAAGTGGAAGCTACGGTCACGTTGCAAATTAGTTATTAGTTAGTGGATAGTAGATAGTGGATAGTAGAAAAACAAATAACAAATATCAACTAACCACTAACCACTAACAACTATCTACTAACCCCTACCCATTTAAAAATTATCTGGGTTAGTATCTACCATATCAGGCTCTGCATCTCGTTTAGAACCCAATAATTGGAGTTGCTCAACCAGGATAACAGGTGTGGAACGGTTGGCTCCTGTAGTGCGATCGCTCCAGGTGTCAAATTTTAAGGAACCTTTGACAGCAATTTGTTTACCTTTCTTTACATAATCGCCTGCTACCTGTGCGGTTTTTCCCCACAATTCTAGATTGAACCAATCAGTATGTTCACCGTCTCTAGTGCGTCGATTGACTGCTAGCGTCAGTTTGCATTTCACACTACCAGACTCGAAATACTTCATATCAGGGTCGGTACCTACACGACCAATGAGGGTGACAACATTTATGCTCATGTGCGTTCCTTATTAGTACAAAAGTACTTTGTTTGTATGACATTCATAATAGCAAGAGCGAAGTACTTCGCCATTAAAAAGAGTGTCAAATAAATAACAATTATAACTACGGAGAAGAGTGATAAAAATGATTCTATAAAAACTAGAAAACCATACGGATACACATATGAAGCTGGAGAATATAAAACAGTATAAGCTTGGGAATGAGTAAAGAATTAAAAAAAATATGTGAAAAGATATCCTGCTTTACTAGACTCAGGTCAAAAAACGTAATAGAATCCAGCACGATTCCCACTTACGGTCGTAGTTAAAAAGTATTGAAAATTAGGGGGCGGAGAGACTCGTGGGTCTTTTTAGTAAATTTTCCTTATCACGGGATATGGGTATCGACCTCGGTACCGCTAACACCCTTGTATATGTATCAGGTAAAGGAATTGTTCTTCAAGAGCCTTCAGTTGTCGCGATCGATCAAAACGAGAAAGTCGCACTGGCGGTAGGAGAAGATGCAAAAAAAATGCTTGGTCGTACTCCAGGGAATGTGATTGCTTTACGTCCTTTGCGGGATGGTGTAATTGCTGACTTTGATACAGCCGAGTTGATGTTAAAAAGTTTTATTCAAAGAGTTAATGAGGGAAAATCCCTAGTCTTACCCCGAATAGTCATTGGTATTCCCAGTGGCGTGACAGGGGTAGAAAGACGGGCGGTGATGGATGCGGCGACGCAAGCTGGTGCAAGAGAAGTTTATTTAATTGATGAGCCAGTAGCAGCAGCAATTGGAGCAGGTCTACCTGTCGCTGAACCAACTGGTAACATGATTATTGATATCGGTGGTGGTACGACAGAAGTTGCAGTGTTGAGCCTCCAAGGTACAGTTCTTTCCGAGTCAGTACGCATTGCAGGAGATGAACTAACCGAATCAATCATGCAGTATATGAAGAAAGTTCATAACTTGGTGATTGGGGAACGTACTGCTGAAGATATTAAAATTCGCATTGGCTCAGCGTATCCCACTCATGATGACGATGATGCGATGATGGAAGTCCGAGGTTTACACTTGCTTTCTGGTTTACCAAGAACTGTCACCATCAAAGGGCCAGAAATTCGAGAAAGTATGTCAGAGCCTCTCTCTGTCATTATAGAAGCGGTAAAACGGACACTGGAACGTACTCCTCCAGAATTAGCAGCGGACATTATCGACAGAGGAATTATGCTGGCTGGAGGAGGTGCTCTGCTAAAAGGATTGGATACCTTAATCAGTCATGAAACAGGTATAGTTACACACGTTGCGGCTGACCCATTGAGCTGTGTAGTTCTGGGAACCGGACGGGTGTTGGAAAACTTCAAACAACTGGAGCGGGTATTCAGTGGACGTTCTCGAAATATGTAGCATCCAAGGGTAAATTTAAGATATTGGGTTCAAAACGAATCCAATATCTTAAATAAAAATAAGATTTGAAAAGGTTATTATGTTTACAGTACGTCGTCGGTGGGATCGCAAGGGGTTACAGGTAGGTCTATTAGGACTAGTTGTTAGTAGTGCTTGGGTACTCAGACAAACTCAGGGCGCTCTTTTGCTTGAGCTTTATCAAGGAATTACCCGTCCGTTACAAGCGTTACAACCAGAAACGCCTCCACAAGATTTACGCAATCGAGACGCTCAGGTGTTAGAGCTACAAACCCGACTGCAAGATTTAGAAAACCAAAATAAAAAGTTGAAAGCCCTGTTGGGTTATGTGGACAAGCAACCACTTTCATCTCGCCTAATTCCGGCTCGAGTGGTTGGACGTGGTGCGGATAACTGGTGGCAACAAGTGACTCTCAATCGTGGTAGTGAAGCAGGAATTAAGGAAGGTTATATAGTTAAGGCTGATGGCGGGTTGGTAGGCTTGGTAGAAAGTGTGACTCCCAATACTAGTCGTGTGCTGTTAATTAGTGACTTGAAAAGCCAAGTTGGTGTAACAGTGACTCGTACTGGAGCTAAAGGTGTACTGCGAGGAGATTCCTCTGCCGAAGCAGTTTTGGAATTTTATGAGAAAGTTCCCAATGTCAAACCAGGAGATTTAATCGCCACCTCTACTTACAGTCAAAAGTTTCCGTCAGGTTTAGCTATAGGAAGAGTGAAGTCACTGGATTTGAAGAAATTACCCGCATCAGTGGCAAAAGTTGAACTTTTCCCACCAATACGCTCTTTGGATTGGGTGGCGGTATACCCAAGAGCGGAAAATCCCCTCCCAGAAAACCCATCTTCAATAAATCAACAGTCAGTAAAATCTAATTAAAAATGCGGTTTATAGAACCAAATAGTAGAAAGCATAAAAAGCCCAAATCGTCAAAAAGATATAGCAGACAAATTATTCCAATGTCTCGTTGGCATCCTAATGTGCGTATGGTGGTTGATTGGCTCGTGACCGCAGGCTCTGTGTTGTTGTGCCTGATGATGCTACTAACCCGTTTTCCAGGGATGGAATTATTGGATATCAGTCCTAACTGGCTGTTGATTTGGGTTGTGGCTTGGAGTGTGAAGCGGACAAGTTTTCAAGGTATATGTGCTGGTGTAGTTCTGGGGCTTCTACAAGATGCTATGACATCCCCCGATCCCACTCATGCTTTGAGTTTAGGAGTGGTGGGAGGTCTAACTGGGTTGCTTCAGAAGCAGCGTTTTATCCAAGAAGATTTTATTTCTATTGCCTTGATTGTTTTTGGTATGGCAGTCTTGTCGGAAACCATTTTTGCAATCCAATTCACTTTGTCGGGCGATCGCAATGTAGCAGATATTTGGACGCATTTCCAAAAAGTAGCGCTAGCCTCTGCTATTCTTAGTAGCCTTTGGGCTCCAGTGATTTATCTTCCCCTAAATCGTTGGTGGCAGCAACTGAAAACGGCAGAACAGTCGTAAAAGCTAATGGTTAATAGCTAATGGTTAATAGATTTTGGAGTGAGGAAGAGCTGTCCCAGTGAGACCTCACTCCTAATTTTTTGATGAAGTTTTTATGAAGTTGGACGACTTTTGGCAAGATAAATTCAAGTGACTGTGAGTAAAATTGCAACTACATGGTAGGAACTGACTTTGACCGAGCTATGATGCAGCGATGTTTGGAACTCGCCCGTCGCGCTCTAGGACGCACTTCTCCTAATCCTATGGTAGGAGCAGTGGTTGTTAAAGATGGGGAAATTGTCGGCGAAGGGTTTCACCCACGTGCTGGTGAACCTCATGCAGAAGTTTTTGCCCTGAAAGAAGCAGGCGATCGCGCTCGTGGGGCTACAATTTACGTCAGTTTGGAACCGTGCAATCACTACGGACGTACTCCCCCTTGTTCGGAGGCGTTAATCAACGCTGGAGTCGCTAAAGTGGTAGTGGGTATGGTTGACCCCAATCCACTGGTAGCGAGTGGTGGTATCGCTCGCTTACGTGATGCTGGAATAGAAGTCTTGGTGGGAGTGGAAGAAGAAGCCTGCAAAAAGTTAAACGAGGGGTTTGTTCATCGCATTCTCTACCATCAACCTTTTGGAATTTTAAAATATGCCATGACATTAGATGGCAAAATTGCTACTTCTACTGGTCACAGTGCTTGGATAACAAACCAAGCTGCTCGCCATCAAGTTCATCAATTGCGAGCAGCTTGCGATGCGGTGATTGTTGGGGGAAACACTGTGAGACAGGATAACCCCCATCTCACCAGCCATCAGCTTGGGGAGCACAACCCGCTGCGAGTGGTGATGAGCCGCAGTCTTAACTTACCTGAAAAAGCTCACTTGTGGGAAACTTCAGCAAATCCCACTGTGGTTTTAACTGAACAAGGAGCTAGCCCTGATTTTCAAAAATTGTTACGTTCTCAAGGTGTGGACGTGGTGGAATTTACACCACTTACACCTGAGAAAGTCATGAGGTATTTATACGAACGGGGTTTTTGCAGCGTACTTTGGGAATGCGGTGGTATTCTGGCGGCTCATGCGATCGCCCAAGGAGCTGTGCAAAAAATTCTTGCCTTTATTGCTCCCAAAATCATAGGTGGTAATAATGCTCCTACACCTGTAGGCGACCTTGGTTTTACCACTATGACTGAGGCTTTATCCCTAGAGCGTGTAGAGTTCCGCGTCGTTGGTTCAGACTACTTAGTAGAGGGTTATTTGCCCCAGAGATAGTTTGCACCTGAGTACCGAACGCGGATCGCTCTAAGAATACTGGCGTTCTTGAGCAATATCTCGGATGAGTGTGAGCCGAGATTGAATATAATCACTCAGGAAATCAGTTTCATGACCATCAAGCAAAGCTTGGGTGTGAATTTGTTTTACCAACCATTGCACCAAGCTTGCATCATCAAGCTGTAAAAGCGTCTTGGTTTGGGTGGTTTCTACTACCGACCAAAGTTGACGCATAACCTTAGGAGTCATCAGACCTCCATTGAATTATTGGCCTAGCTGTTTTCAGAATACACAATTCTGGCAGTAGCTTCCGGTGTGAATGTACAACATGACATAAGTGTTATTGAAAGTTTAATATATTGATTTATATGTTGATTTTGGTTAATAATAAAAGACTTCCCGAAATCTAAAAACGATAGTTGAAGAAAAAATCAACTCTAAGTAGGATTACTTATTATAGCTGGTTCTAGCTATGGCAATCCTGTTTGTTTTGTAAAATTACGAAACTTCAGAAACCCGTATTCTCAAAGAATATGGGTTTCTCCTTTCTCACGAATGATTTAGCACTACTATCAATACTGCAAGGGATACGATAGTCGAGGCTCCAAAACCCAGTTTTTCCAAGAAACCTGGTTTCTAATTTTTGCTATCCCTTGTAGTATTAGGACTACTATATGATTGATATAAGGCGAAATCAAGATGAGATAAAGATTTCGTAAAATTGGCAATGGGTGCAAAAATTATTGGTAGATTATGGTAATAGTTGTCGTCGTTATCAATATATCTATTTCCCTGACACTTTTCTATGTAGCTAGGCGATTGTGGCAATTTAAGAAACGACTGGTGAGAATTGCCAATATCTTAATGATTGCGGAACGAAGTACTCATAATGTGTTGTATGGCGCACCTGAAGCGATTTACTTAAGTCAGCGAAACATTAACAATCTGCGTGAGGGAAACCAATCACTACAGTTACAAATCCAGCAGATAAGGCAGCTGGCTGGCGTACTCGCTTTTGCACAACGAGTTTGGCTACGTAACTTTATCAGATTACAGTCAAAAGCCTTGAAAAAGAAGTAAATTCCTAACTGAGCAACCTTTCTACCTAATGTATTGTCAATATAACTAGATGTTAGTATTTTGCAAAGTATGGAAACCCCAATAAAATAGGTGTAAGGAGAGAAACAGAAAAATGTCTAATAACCGTTCCGGATTATTTATTGGCGGTTTGATGGTAGGAGCTACCATCGGTACTTTGACCGGGTTGCTCATGGCTCCGCGCACGGGGCGCGAAACACGTCAAATACTTAAGAAATCTGCCAGTGCGTTACCAGAACTGGCAGAGGATATCTCAACAAGCGTTCAAATGCAGGCAGACCGCCTTTCTGCAAACGCACGCTCTAATTGGGATGACACTTTGGATAGACTGAGAGAGGCGATATCAGCTGGTATTGATGCCACGCAACGGGAAAGCCAAGCGATGAAGCAGCGTCAAAACACAGAACCAAACTCAGATACTATCTCTCACAATTTAGATAGCTAGTAAACGGCATAAAAGTAAGTGATTGACCCCCTGTTCTGGCTGGGATTATCTATACTCCTAGTCGCCGCTAGTCTTACAGCAGTTTTGGTGACGGCTTTACCGGCATTGCAGGAATTAGCACGCGCAGCCCGAAGCGCGGAGAAGTTATTTGACACTCTTTCAAGAGAGTTACCGCCTACTTTGGACGCCATCCGTATGGCCAGCTTGGAAATTACTGACTTAACCGATGATGTCAGTGAAGGAGTCAAAAGCGCCGGTCAAGTCGTTAAACAGGTAGATCAAAGTTTGGATGGTGCTAAACAACAGGCGCAAAATGTTCAAATAGGCACCCGTAGTGTGTTTGTCGGTATAAAAGCAGCTTGGAAAAGCTTGACACGCCCAAAATCTTCAAGGCGAACAGGCGATCGCCTGCCGTTATCTCAGAAAGGCGTGCTTTCTTTCCGAGAACGAGAAGCCCTCAGGCAGGAGAATCGCCGCATAACCAATGAAGATTATGACAATAGTAACAATAACAATAATTACAACGGAAGCATAGACTGGGATAACAGCTATGATGAACAAGATTGGTCTGACCAATAAAGCATGAAAATTCCCCCGCTTGATAGTCCTACTTTGGCGTTACCCACACTCGCCAGATGATAAAGCACGTAAAAGAAACGTAACCTATCACAGTCAACCAATCTTGCCAATTATTTGATAAAATTGTGAGCCTATCGTTCATTTTCAGAAGTTTCTACTGATACATCAACAACTTTTTGATGCCGTGCTTGCCGTTCACTGTAGAAGAAAAGAATTGCCAGCAAAAAGTAACCAACGGCCCAAGGTGTTCCCGCACCAAAACCTAAGTTGACAACGGTATCCGCTACAGTCCATTTAAAGCTGTGCATTAAACCAACCCAAGAGAGTATAGCAGCACCAATAGACCAGTAGGCAGCTTTGCGAAAATCTCGTTCGATAATATACACGGTGATACTAGCCAAAATCATGGCTGAAAAAATAAACCCTTGCTCCAAAGCAAAAGCACCATCAATATAAGTATCACTTAACTTAAATTGCTCAATCAAAGCTGGTGTCAGGGGTTTTTCCAGATTTCCGACACCAGCTGCGCGGAGTGCATTTTTAGCAATTAAAGCTCCCCAACCAGCTATACCAGGTAAAAGACCAATAACCACAGCCGGAGCATGGCGAGGTGGAGTTGAGGTAAAGCTTTGAGCGACAATCACAACACCAATCCACAATACAATTGCCATACCAGCTTCGATTGGGACAAGGTAAGCAACCAAAGCCACAGTTCCGGTCAGACAAAGTATGCCCATAACAATCCCATTCAATGTAGAATAACCCACTCTTGCGCCTAACTCTTTCCAACCTGGATGACCAATATAAATGGTGGTGGGAAACACCGAACCACAGACGGCTGCAACAATTGTGCCAATGCCGTTAGCGGCTAAACTTGGGGTAGTAGGATAAGCATCTCCCGCAGCTTCTGCACTTTCTAAGTTCTGAAGACTACCGACCAGGTTAAAAAGTCCCATCGGTAAAATAATGCTGAAATAATCTAGGATAACAGAGCGACTATTCCATAGTTCTCCAATCCACACTCTAGGTATGTAAATTCCTATAGGTTGTAATGCCGTGGCAAACCTAGTACTATCCCACGTGACTAAACCTGTTCCCCATGCAAGCCCAATACCTAAAAGAACTGCCAATAGACCGCCAGGAATAGCAAATTTCACTCGCCCAAAATAGGTGAGCAAAATCACGCCTAGAGGTACCAAACCTACTACAGGACTGGCAAAAGTCCTGAAGAGAAAGCCAATGGCAATAAAAGTGATGGCAATACCACCTAATGTTGAAAGTAGGGCAGCACGGGGTGCTAATCGGCGGAGGGGGTTACCAATCCATGCGCCTACGAATTCAATCAAACCAGATCCTAAACAAGCTACCAAACCTGCTTGCCAAGCTAGTTCAGCAGCTTCTTCTGAAGACGCACCCTGAGCGATCGCAGTCAACCGAACAGGTAACATCACTAAAAAAATGTAAGCAAAAAGACTGACAGTATTAATTCCGTATGGTAGAGCGGTTATATCATCCCGGTGCTCTCGTTGACCTTGCTGGTAAGCTAACCAACCGTAATAAAAGTTGCCTACGATTAAACTTAAAGCAACCCCTGGCAGAATACGCCCGTACACTAAGGAATCGGGAAAGCTTAACACCCCTTGGCACAAGTTGACAATCAACAAAATCTGAATCAAGTTGTCGAGAGCCAGTCCAAACAAACCATCTATATCTCTGCGAACAAACCAGTGAGGAGTTTTCGGTCTTGCAATTTCCATTTTTACGCAATGTCAAGAAACCCGGTATTTCCAAGATACCGGGTTTCTGCGCTCAAAAGCGACTCTTAACTGAACCGTATTGGGGTACAGGTAGTCCCAATACTACAAGGGATAGCAAAAATTAGAAACCCGGTAACTCCTATCCGCTTGCTGGAGCCTCGACTATTGTATCCCTTGCAGTATTGCGGGTAGTCATCGCGATCGCAACCCCTAATAAATAGAAGAAACACGATTTTCCCTGACATCCCATATTGTGAGGACGAACAACTGTACCCTACACCCTACACCCCACACCCCACACCCTTGTTTCTTCAGAAAGAAGTGGGATTTGATTTGTTACCTTAGATTAGATTAAAGTTAAAAAGTGTAAAGAAGTATCACTTTTCCCGTACTCTTTTAAAACAACTTGTTCACTTTGACTGTAGAAAATTGTATAAAAAAGCTCATGCGGCATAGTGTTTGGCGACGAATTTTGACATTTGTAGCAGTATTGTTCCTAGCTGGATCGGTTTGGACAACATATTCTCCTCGTGCATACGCCTACGACAACCCCGAATTACTACCTGATACTCCAACCCCAGTTGTAGACTTGGCGAAATCTTTAAACATCGTACAAGAAGAGAATTTAGTTCAAGAACTAGAGCGATTTGAATCTGAGACAGGGTGGAAACTGCGAGTTTTGACACAATATGACCGTACCCCTGGTCGAGCAGTGATTAATTTTTGGGGTTTAGATGACAAAAGCGTCTTGCTAGTAGCTGATTCCCGTGGCGGAAATATTCTCAGCTTCAGTGTTGGAGACGCAGTGTACGAACTACTACCGCGAACTTTTTGGATCGAGCTGCAAACCCGCTTTGGCAATTTGTACTACGTACGTGAAAATGGCGAAGACCAAGCCATCATAGAAGCCATGACAACAGTTGAAAATTGCTTGAGTCAAGGCGGTTGCGCTGTTGTTCCTGGATTACCGCAGGAACAGTGGATTCTCACCTTGATTACCTCAGTCATTGGTGGAATCATTTGCGGATTTGCTGCTCAACCACGCCATGAAGGACAAGTCGTTGCTTGGCAGTGGGCTTTAATTTTCTCGCCATTATGGGGAATCCTATTTCTTGCTTTTGGTATTGGACCAGTGGTGACGAGAACCAGTGACTGGTTACCTCTATTTCGCAACATTATAGGATTTCTCATTGGCGTATTAGTTGCTTACCTATCTCCTTTTATCAGTCGTTCTTCCCCCAGTGCAGAATCGTAAAAGCAATCAGCCATTAGCCATTAGCCATTAGCTGATAGCTACAAAAGCTGTTATGCTGATAGCTGACAGCTAAAGGCTGATAGCGTATGGAGTGGCACGTAACTGATGCTCAGAGTTTAGCAATTATAGACCGTGAAATGGGCGAACACGTATTTTCACCCGCAGAGTACGAAATTGTACGGCGAGTGATTTATGCTACAGCTGACTTTGAATATAAGTCCTTAATTCGCTTTTCTGAGCGTGCTTTACAAGCTGGAGCAGCAGCACTAGCAGCACGCGCCACTCTTGTGGTCGATGTTCCTATGTTACAAGTAGGTATCGCTCAAGATATTCAAAACACCTTTGCTAACCCGGTATATTGCAGTATGGATAACCCTACACGTCCTCAAAAAGAAAAAACTCGTGTAGCGTGGGGGATGGAAAATTTAGCTAAACGTTATCCAGAAGGCATTTTTGTGGTAGGACAGGCTCAAACCGCTTTAACAACACTGGTAGATTTAATTGAAGCAGAGGAAATTAGACCTGCATTAGTTATTGCAACACCAGCAGGATTTTTAAATGTGGATACCGCAAAAGAGCGCTTAAACGAAGCTCTCGTTCCCAGCATTACAATCGATGGTCCCAAGGGAAACGCCGTGATTGCAGCAGCCATTGTTGATGGTCTAGTAGACTTAGCTTGGCAAGCATACGGGAAATTATGAATTATGAATTATGAATTATGAATTATGAATTATGAATTATGAATTA
>JAWQFQ010000061.1:0-42651 GCA_035967975.1 Scytonema sp. PMC 1070.18 | reverse complement strand
TTAAAGAAAAATAATTACGAATTACGAATTACGAATTACGAATTATTCTGTAGAGGCGGTTGTTGGTGGAAGTAATCCACTGGCAGAACTGCTCCCATACGTTTGCGCTTTCGCGACTTTGAATGGTTGCTGTCATGATTTTATGATTGCGGTTAACTGTCGTATGAATCAGGCTTGTTTGTTGCCTGTAACTATAATTTACAATTATTTACCTAAGTTTACAATAGGGGAAAGATTGATAAAACGGATTAAAAAGATAAGCTGAGTTTATGAATAAAGGGAGAGAAGTACCACTGGGGTGCGATCGCAATTCTGTTACCTATCTGATGAAATATAGTTGAGTATTGGTGGATTTAGTTGTGATGGGCTTTGGTCCGCCTAATAGAGCGATCGCATTCCCAACAACACAGTGAGTAGTATCCGAAGCGATTATGTACTATGCTCAAACTTATCCAGTGTAGTATGTTTGCTATGAACATGGTTCTGGGGGAAAGGATGAGGGTTACTTAGGGTGTGTTTGAACGTAGCGCACCCTAAGTGGACAATTGGCACACTTCCACATCAAGAGCGATCGCCCTGACCTTAATGTATAAAACCACACTGTACATAACAGCGTGGTTTAGATATGAAACTTTAATTTATTGTTGACCTTAACTACAAAGCCTTTGTTGTGGCATTCCAGAAGAGGACTGATAATTTCTAGCTTGTCTACACTAGTACAGCACGGCGTGAATAAACCAACCATTTCAAATGGACGAAAGCCTTAGTTTATAATACTTTTGACTTTTGGCTTCCGCTCAGCGGTACTAGACGCTTCATCAATTTGGTTGCGATGGGCTAAGCTAAGCCTGGGCGATCACAATTGTTGTGAAAACAAAAGCACATTCTCGCGTTCAAACGATCGCCTCACCACGGCATCAGCCATCGCGCTCCACTCCTCGATCTTAGTGTGCGCCTATTTACTGACAATCTTAGAATAGTTTCATTGCAGGTTCTTGTTGCCACCATTGCTCGTTCATCAATTTTATTTGGGATACTTCATAATTGCGGCAAGTGTCTAAGTCAACTTTTGCCGCTCTAATACAGCGCACAGCAATACTAGACAGAGATTCAATTTATCGTCAAAATGACAAAGAAGTGTAATGTGCCCTCTTATTTTCCTCATTTTTATTTACAAACCGTTTCTAAATAATTGCGTTTTATTTCAGTTTCGCCAGATTTATTGTGACGAAGCTAACGTAAAAGATATTGCAAATTCCTTTATTCTACTTCTTCAAAGTATTATCGAATCTTTATGGCGACTCCTGTCATACTCATTCATGGTTACTCTGCTAGTGACGAATCCTTTGAAAAATGGAAAGATATACTCTGTGACAAAAGTTATGACGCCAAATCTATTCACGTATGCAGTTACCGTACTCTTACAAACGAAATAACGGTAAAGGATTTAGCTGAGGGATTTGACCGTGCTTTACGCATTCAAGCCAACTTGGATCAGAATCAGGAGTTTGATGCAATCGTTCACTCTACAGGAATGCTAGTTCTGCGTTCATGGTTAACGACATATCCAGGACGACAGAAGCGTCTCAAACGGTTGATCGGGCTTGCCCCAGCTACATTCGGTTCTCCATTAGCTCATAAAGGAAGAAGTTGGCTTGGTGCAATCTTTAAAGGCAATCGACAATGGGGACCCGACTTTTTAGAAGCAGGCGATCGCGTCTTAGAAGCACTTGAATTAGGTAGCCCATTCACCTGGAATCTAGCCCACAAAGATTTAATCATCCCTGATGAAAAAGACCCAAAAAACGAAAAAGCCATTTATGGTGAGGGGAATGATACACCTTATGTCTTTATCCTCTGTGGAACGGAGGGCTATGAAGGAATAGCAAAGTTAGTAAACGAGTCTGGCATGGATGGCACCGTAAGATGGGCAGGCTGCCCACTTAACACACGTAAAATTAAGATTGATTTGACGCAAGACCCTCAACGCACAGGCGAGCGAATTGTTATTAAGCCATGGTATCCAAATATTGATATTCCTCTAGTACCAGTTTTTGGGCTTAATCACGAAACTATTATGAGTGAGCCGCAAAAACACAGCGAACTGGTCGAGTTGGTCATTTCAGCTCTTAAGGTATCGAGCAAGGAGAATTTTACTAACTGGCTCACTAACGCTAAAGCCTATGATAAGCAAGATAAGTTAATTAAAGAGGAAAAAGCATGGCAGCAGTTTATAGTCCATGTAACAGATGAACGCGGTGATCCAATTCCAGATTTTTACATCCGACTTTTTACAAAAAACACAGCCAGTTCACAAGAGAAGGAGGTAAGCCTTGACGTACATATTTACAGGAAAGACCCTAGCTACCGCTGTTTCCATCTCAACTTAAAGAATCTGGATTTTAACGAACAAAGACAAGTACAGCTTGATAATCTGCATCTGCAAATTATTGCATCTTCTGGTTCTGAGTATGTTGGCTACTTCGGCTATAAGAGTGAGAACAGCAATAGTAATGCCCAAAATATAGATCGATCAAGAAAATGGGATGCAATACTTGATATTTCACGCCTCTTAAATGATAGATACGTTAAATTGTTTTATCCATTTACCACTACTTTGATTGAAATACGGCTCAATCGAGAACCCCTTCCTTTGGATCGCACTAGACCCAATGAATTGTTTTGGTTTTCAGATAAAAAACCTGTTAGAAGTAGGCATAACTGAGCAATTGCCCTATCTCCTAACTTAGACCGCAAATTCTTCAGTGAGGTCGCGTTCTTCTACTACATTTTGAACCATTTTTTTAATGAACCGCAAAGACGCAAAGGACACAAAGGAAGAGAATATGAGAAGCAGTCACCTGATATATTCGTAAATATAGTGTGAACACCTTTATGCTTGTGACTTTACCCATAACTTTGCCGCTACTGGAAGCATAACTTTGCCGATATACAGATTGTAAGGCTCATTGCTTCATTGAGGTCTTGTTTTTGCTTTTTCAAAAAAAGAACCATAAACTTGCCGCAAGTAAAATTCTGAAGCATAAGTTTGCCATGAATCAATAAACCGCGGATGCTTTAAAGATTCACTTTGCACTACTGTTTTGTTTGTATAAAGTAGAAATTTACTAAAATCCCTTCCACATAGGGAAAAGAGAACACTGCCCGCTGTTGAACCTATTTTACAAGCATTATTTTGAGATAGTGCCTATGCCGCATTGATTTTAGCTTTAAAAAAAAACGAAGAAACAACAAAGATTTTTTGGATTTCTTTATTGATAGTATTTATGTACTAAAGTTAAAGGGTAAGGTATTGACGCAAAAAAGTTGATCTTTCTTTATTGAATGTGCAAAAATAAACTAGGCGATTACTATTGTGGTAATCGCCTAGCCTACAATTGATTTTTTCTTTGTCTGAGTAAATTGGCAATCATACCTCAAGGCTGCAAACTTTATGTATGAAAGCATTTCTCAGACAGACTCAAAACCACTGCTGAAGCGGTTTATTGCCATGTCTAATTTTAACAATTCATTAAACAATAGTCAATCCTCGCAAGACGACAAGAACCCGGTCTCAGAAGAAGTAAATCATCCTAGTCGTGAAATGTATAGGTTGGTTTTGCAGACTGAGTGTAAATCCCGCGACCTAATCGCTCTAAGGCAGATAGGAAAACTCAATGGTGCTGAAGTCAGTGATATTATGCCGATAGTGGGTTTATCCAATCCAGCCACCAACGTGTTTTTACGTAAGTTAGGTGGTGACCAAAAGTATGGAGGTTTTAAGATACCCCTATTACGTCGTGAGAAAGGTGGCACCAATGGCTCATATAAACATTTTCTGAACCACGGTTTGACTTTGGAAGATATTGAAGCTGTGATGACAGAGCGAGGAATGAGTGCTTACAAGACTGACATTTCTAATACGTTAAAGACAATTTCTACTGAGGCTCCCAGGCAGCAAAATGTAATATCTCAAGAAGAAATTACGGAAGAATTGCTCCCAAAGGAAGTCGATTCCTTAAACAGCTACATACCTTTCGATATCGATAAGCAACCAGATAATTTGGAGTTTGAGGACATTGATCAAGAGGTAGAAAACTCTAATACGAAGCTTAACCTTTCAAAATCTATTCCTATTAGTGAAGTTCTCAAGATAGTTCAAGCTGCTACATCTGTAGTAGTTCAGCAGTTTAACAAGAAAATAGCGGAACAAAATGCTCGAATCGCTAAACTAGAAGAACATTTGGCGCTCTTACAAGATTCTCCAGCATTAGAGACTAACGTTATTAACGATGAAGTTTTGGATACTGTACGGTTTACCGTACTATCCCAATTTCAAGAATTTTCCCCAAAACAAAATGGTAAAACTCTTCATTAAAACCAGTGCCGAGACACTAAATTACTAGTTCAATGCTTGGCTTGAGCTAGAAGACTTTAGGAAACCTATACAGAAGCGATTAGGTTGACAAGAAAAAAATTGAGCTTATGGCAGCAGAATATAGTTGCTTGATTTCTGCTGCAAATAACACCGTAATATTTCTATATGTAGAGAGCGTGAGTTTATCTTAGTCGCTCCATACAAACCATAAGTAAGCGGCTGAGTTCATCTACGCGCTCTTCGAGCAATGTCAATCTTTCTTCTACCGGATCGAGAGGCAAACCTAAATATTGGGAGATCGCGTCTCTAATGACCTGAGTTCTGTCTTTTTCATCAAGGACAGCGCGTGCGTCTAGTGCCTCCAGCATTTTTTGAGGCAACCTAATTGATATCGCTTTATCTTTAACAATTTTTGACATTTTTTACGGATTACAAATGGAATACAATTGAGATACGATAGCTGTGGTAGAGCAATTAACAACATAAACACGACATCAGTAAAAATAATGAGGTAAAACTATGTCTAAAAAATTTGTGCCAAGAGATTGGCAAGACAGAAAAGTTCGAGCATATCAAATAAATCTCAAAAAGAACTTTTTGTTGGAAGCTTGCACATCAGCAGGAAAAACAGCTGGAGCATTATATGCATTTGATTCCATGAAAAGCGTTTTGGATTGGCGCTTTGTGATTGTTGTTGTTCCTGCCGAACACTTGATGCGGCAATACGCTCAAGACGCACACAACCTTTTTGATCTTAATTTGTTTCATTCGGGAACCGTCAAAAGGCTAGGCAGACTACCTACGCCAGAAGAACTTCTATCACAAGGCTATCATGGATTAGTTGTTAGCTATCAATGGTTGACAAAGTCTCGTAACGCTGAGTGGATGGCAGATGCTCTCTCACAAAAATTAGCAGGTAAGGTATTTCTAGTTCTTGATGAGGTTCATCATGTAAGTTCAGAACTTGCTTATGGTCAAGCTTGCGAAACAGCGTTTCCCGATCAGGTTATTTCTCACCGATTAATGACTTCTGGTACACCGTTTCGTTCAGATAACAATCGAATTTTGGGAAATTGGCTAACTTATGTTCCTGTAGGAGACAATACTTATCAGTGCGTTCCTGATTTCCGGTATACTTTAGCGGATGCTCTTAACGACAGAATTATTCCTCCTTTTTCGTTTGTAACGATGGAGGGAGAATTTACTTATCAAAGAGGACGTGCTGTATATAATGGTAAAACTTTTACTAACGCAACAAACGAGCAAGAATTAACCGATGCTCTCAACACAGCTATTTTCGTAGAAGGAGATTGGGTTAAAGAATCTATTTTCTGGGCGTATAAACGAATGCAGCGAGACCGAGCTAAAGAGCTTCCTGAATGTGCGACTTATGTGAGAGTTCCTACAATTGCTGCAGCACATCAGATGAAAGAGCGTATTCGTCGTCTTACTGGCGAAGATGCCCTAGTTGTGGTTTCCAAGGATGAAGAACCTAACTCAAACAGTAATTTCCAGTCAAAACAAGATCCTAGCGAACTCATTGAGCAGTTTGCCGCAGAAACAGGGTCAGGAGCGCGCTCTTGGATTATTGGGGTGGGAATGCTTAGCGAAGGGGTTTCAATCAAGCGCTTGAAATATCGCATTCATGCTACGAACATTCGTGCTCCTTTATCTTTTATACAAGACTTAGGGCGTTTGCTACGTCTTTTTCCAGAAGATCCTCCAGAAGTCGTAGAGACATTAATTCCAGCACATCCAGCCCTAATTGAATTAGCCATCAATGTTATGAATGAAGTTGCTCATGTTGTTGAGGAAAGAGAGCAAGATAACAGTAACAACAATAGAGTTGAGGAGAATGGAAATGCAGGAAATGGAGAAGGTAATCAAACAATAGTTTCCACATTTATACCAATTGCCTCAACCGGAGAACTTAGTATGCACATTGTAGATGGAGAAGAAATAACATCTGAGTATGCAAATGTTGCTGAATGGGCTATTGAAAATAAACCTATTTGGCAGCAGTGGGGGAAAAGTCCTGCTCATCTGGCGCAATTGTTAATGAATGATGAGGGGCAATTTAATTACTTACTTCAAGAGTACAAACAAACTATCAATAATGTATCAAATATATCTTGTTCTAGTTATGTTCCTCCTGGTTTTCCTTCTGAATACGCTACTTTCTTACCCGATAAAAAAATTAACTTTGCTCGTAAGAAAGCCCATGAAAAAGCTAACCGTCTAGCTTACATCATTTTTGAAAATGCTAGTGAAGAAGAACGAGTTGAAGGTCTCAAAATAATTCATACAAAAGCGAAGCTAAGAAATCGCCTTCCTCTTAATGGTTTTATTGGTTATGAAGGCTGGGAAAAAATTTACCACTGGTTATGCAATCGAATTGCTGAAGCCAAAAGAATAAAAGGAATTGATGATTTATGATGAATCATAACAATTTTAACACGATTGACCCAAGTCAGATTCATATTCCAGATACTGCTGTTATTCAAAAGGTTTTATCTGATGGAGATAAACAAGCTACGGAGCAACATGATAAAGCAGTTAGAGCTTTCTTTGTCGCCGATGGAATTGCTTCTGGAATTGGCAAAGATTTAGCTTTTGTGGACAAAATTCCCGGCTTTATCAAAGAAATTATTGATGACAAGTTGTGGGAATGTTTATATGTTGCGAAAGGTGTTGTAACACCTTACTACTGTCGCTACATAAAAGGCACTGACTCTGAAAATTTTCGAGCATTTATTACTGCCAGACGTCCTAATGGGCTCGAAACTAGTGTAGAGACGATAGATAGAGTCCTACAAGGAGACCCTGAAGTACAGAGGAAGTTCCGCGCTATTATGTGTGAGTCTCGTCAGGGAGAGCGAACTGACTTGATTGATGAAACTTCGGGCTATGATAGCCCGAAGTTGCTAGATGAACGCCATCAAAAACGTATTAGAGCCGCAAACCGAGCAGCAGAAGCAATTCCAGAAGTTGCTGAGTTACTAGACCGTGGGTTAATAGCCATAGATATTGCAGCACAATTAGGACGTGACATAAAAGACTCCGAAAACCTTACGGCAGAAGAACGAGAATATGTAGACAAGCGAGATTTAATTGGATTTCGACTTAGACAGTACATATATACTAACCCAATTCCTGAAGATGAGGATAGGGAGCCAGCGTATGGTCGCGAACTTAATAACTATGTCAAAGACTTGCTAGGGATTAAGGACCGTTCTAAATCTGTGCGAATGGACAATCCCAAAAAAGCTGCTGAGAAACTACTTCAGTTTTACAAAGGAGATAGACTCCAGGAGTTAATCACCCATTTAAGGCAGGGTCTAAACACGAATGCTGATAGTCAAAGCCCAGCCAGGGATCAGTCCCATGACCAACATAGCCAGCATTCAGAGCGATCGCTATCTTCGGATTTTCTCCCTTCAACTGATATTGGAAACACAAATGCATGGCAAACTCACAAAAATCAATCCGACGACGAAGAATTAAAAGTGGCTGACAAACAAGCCGAAATAATAGACGAAAAATTGGTGAAATCAGGAGTAATAGCTACGCCGTTCTCGCAATTACAATCAAACTCCGTTTTTGATGCCAAGGCAAACATACCTCTCTTGAAACCCGCGTCTATCGAAAATAACACACTAGAGCCTGCAGATACTTATAAAGTTACGAAACGCGAAACAACGGAACTGAAAACCTCAGATCCAAATATGGGCCTGACCTCAGATGAGTTGGCAGAACGTTTACAAGTGAAACTGGATACCCTTCGCTCTATCTTTAATAGAAATCCTGATAAATTTCCTAAATGGGCAAAAAAACATGACCCAGATGGTTGGGCTTGGCAGCGTAGTGATATGAAAAAAGGACGTTGTTGGTTATTTATTCCTATTAATGAATCAAGCTAGGTATCATAAATCACTGGGAGGTATTGATGCTGTCAAAAGCAGAATTTGATGCTTGGTGTTGTCACCTTCATCTATCTCAACAAACACAAAATTTGATTGAAAAAATTCGCTCATCAGAACCATCCCGTCGCGTAGGAGGTGGGCGAAAGAATGTTTCTGGGCGCTATCCTAGTCGAAAAATGGGAGCTACTATTCAATTTGAGTCCCACCGTGTTGAACTTCCTACTATCTACGAATTTGAGCATGATGAAGAAGTTTTAGAGTTTTACGACCAACCCTCTTCCATTAAATTGGACTATCAAGGTAAAAATGGGCGAAATTTGGGAGTTTTGCATACACCAGACTTTTTTGTCATTAGAAGTTATTGTGCTGGTTGGGAGGAGTGCAAAACTGAGGAGGATTTAAAAAAATTAGCCGAGAAAAGCCCAAACCGCTATTTTTGTGATTCTGAAGGTAGATGGCGCACTCCACCAGGCGAAAATTATGCACAACAATTTGGGCTTTACTACCGCCTACGTGTAGACACTCAAATTAATTGGGTTATACAGCGTAATACAATTTTTTTGGAGGATTATTTTCGAGCGGAATCTCTACAGGTAGAAACTACAATTAAAGCAGAAATTCAGCAGTTAGTATCAAAATCTCCAGGAATTTCCTTGGCTGAACTACTAAATCATGGAACCCAAGCTAGTGCAGATGACATCTACGCTTTGATTGCCACAGAGCAACTCTATGTTGATTTAAGTGTTGCACCATTAGCTGAACCGGAACGAGTTTGTGTTTTTTCTGACAAGCCGACGGCTACTGCTTATGGCTTGATGCTAAAAACAACAACTTCATCAACTCCCATTAGTGTTTCTGCTATTAACCTTTCTCCTGGAACACCAATATCTTGGGATGGCAAAGGCTTAAGTATTATTCACGTTGGGGACACTGAAATTACTTTACAAGACGAACTAGAGCAGTTAATTCAACTAAAAAAGACTTTATTTTTAAGTCTGGTTCAGCAAGCAAAAATAAAAAGTTTACAAAAATCTGAAACACCAGATATCAAAACAGAGTCTTGGGAGCAATTTTATACAGCAAGCCCTGAAGACCAAGCAGAAGCCCTTCGTCGCTACAAAGCTATTGAGCCCTACTTAAATGGAAATCCACCTGAAAACGAAACAGTCTCGCAGAGGACAATTCGTTATTGGAAATCGAAGTATTTGGCAGCACAACAGCAGTACGGTTGTGGTTATATCGGGCTTCTCTCACATCGCAGTGCTAAAGGTAACCGCACTCGAAAACTACCAGAAGAAACCTTAGTGCTGATGGAAAAATTCATCCTTGAGGACTATGAAACTCTCAAACAAAAGAAAATGTGGGAGGTATATGGTGCTTTAGTTCGGGTTTGCGAACAACAAGGTACCATCGCTCCAAGCTATAAAGCATTTACAAAAGAAATTAAGAAACGTTCTAGCTATGAACAAATCAAAAAACGCCAAGGTCGTAGGGCTGCATATAAGCAAGAAACATTTTACTGGGAGTTAAACAGGACAACACCTAGGCATGGAGATCGCCCATTTGAAATAGCTCATATAGACCATACGCAATTAGATGTTGAATTAGTGTGTTCCCGTACTGGTCGTTCATTGGGTAGACCTTGGGTAACTTTTTTGATAGATGCTTATTCCAGAAGATTCTTAGCTGTTTATTTGACTTTTGACTCGCCTTCGTATCGTTCTTGCTTGATGGTGTTACGATTGTGCGTTCAACGCCATAACCGCCTGCCACAAATAATTGTGGTAGATAACGGAGCAGAATTTCATAGCGTTTATTTTGAAACGCTTTTAGCCACCTTTGAATGTACAAAGAAAAATAGACCTCCATCTAAAGGGAGGTTTGGTTCTGTATGCGAACGCCTTTTTGGCACTTCTAACACGCAATTTGTTCATAACCTTCAAGGCAATACCCAAATCATGCGCCAAGTCCGACAAGTAACAAAGTCGGTTAATCCTAAAAAACAAGCTATATGGACTTTAGGGCTTTTGTATGACTATTTGTGTGTTTGGGCTTATGAAATTTATGACACAGAGCAGCATCCAGCACTATCCCAGAGTCCACGGGATGCATTCACTTCCGGATTGCTTCAAAGCGGTAATAGAAGCCATCGCTTAATTGCTTATGACGAGAATTTTTACATACTGACTTTACCAACGACCTCGACTGGAAAGGCAAAAGTCCAACCTGGATCTGGAGTGAAAATCAACTACATATACTACTGGTCAAATATCTTTCGTGACCCACAAATTGAAAACACATCAGTATCAGTCAGATACGACCCCTTCGATGCAGGAATTGCTTATGCTTTCGTCCAGGGTCAATGGGTACAGTGCATATCCCACAATTATGCAGATTTTCATGGACGTTCGGAAAAAGAACTGGCGTTAGCTAGTAGCGAATTACGCAAACGCTCTTCAAATCACGCTCAACAGTCCAAAATCTCGGCTAAAAAGTTGGCTGAGTTTCTTGCATCAGTAGAAGAACAAGAAGCTTTATTAGAACAACGTTTGCGCGATGCCGAAGCAGTGGAAATATTCAGAATCATAGAAGGTGGACAAAGTAATTGGAGCAACAATCAGCAATCAAATGTTCAAGCAATTCTTGTTGATGACGACAAATTTTGTGGTTGTCAAAATGAATCAGTTGTAAATCTAGTGTCTGCACCAGATGAACTTGTTATTTATGAAGAGTTTTAACAATGTCAACAAATATTGGATTCCCGCTTGCACTCCTCAAGCAACCTGTAGCTGAACGTCTTGCCTATTTTGAAGCTTACACTGTTGCTCACCCACTTCTCAAAGAAGCTTACGATGCGCTTATAAGGGCTATCCGCTCCCCAGCAGGTGCTTCACTTATTTTTGTTTACGGACCGAGTGGAGTTGGTAAAACAACTTTACGACTACGGGTTGAACAAAAGTTAATGCAAGAGGCGTTACCAGAACTAGAAATTAATCGAGGTCGCATACCAGTAGTTGGTGTTGAAGCTGTCGCACCAGCAGAGCGAAATTTTAGTTGGAAAGATTATTACACACGCGCTCTCATTGCTTTGGAGGAGCCTTTGATTGACAACAAAATTGATTATGGAGTACGTGGTATTTATCGCAATATACTTGGGCAAATCGTTATTGAACAAAAGGTAGTAGCTCCTGCCTTACGCAGGGCTTTAGAAAATGCTTTGCGTCAACGTCAGCCAGATGTTTTCTTTGTTGATGAAGCCCAGCACATGGCAAAAATGGCTAGTGGACACAAACTCCAAGACCAATTAGATTGTTTAAAGTCTCTGGCAAATATGACAGGTATTTTACACGGGTTGCTAGGAACTTACGAACTACTGACATTCCGCAACCTGAGTGGTCAACTGAGCAGACGCAGTGTTGACATTCATTTCCGACGTTACCGTGCCGATATTCAGGAGGATGTTCAGGCTTTTAAGAGCGTACTGTTAACTTTTCAGCGGCAGATGCCGCTTGAGGAGCAGCCAGATTTAGTAACTCATTGGATGTATTGTTATGAGCGGACTCTTGGATGTATTGGTATTTTGAAAAATTGGCTTACACGCGCTTTAAAAGATGGTCTAGCAGAAGGAGCTAATACTATAACCATTAAGCATTTAGAACGACGTGCTTGGTCAATTGCCCAATGTCAAAGAATGCTGAAAGAAATTCAAGAAGGCGAAAAGCAGTTATTTGAAACTGACGCTGACCGAAATCAATTGAGAACTGCTTTGGGCTTAGAAGTAGAAGCAAGTCAAATTCCAGATATGCTATCTTCTGTTTCTCAACCAGAGATGTCCAAAACACCACATCATAACCATAAAGTCGGCAAACGTAAACCCAAACGAGATCCAATAGGAATTGACAAAAATGCTGACTGAGGAACTGACTACATACGATTCGTGGGATTTACAAAAGCCTTCTATTCCCAAGCGCAGTCGCCTGTACCAACTGGAACCTGTTGGAATTGGAACACCTTATATAGAAAGCTTGACAAGCTATGTTGCTCGTCTTTCTGAATCTCACAGTGTGCTACCTGGAGTATTAATTTCCAGAGAAATTGCATCGCTAGTTAAGAAAATCTTTATTAAAGAAACGGACAGTAGGGGCTTAAGTGCTTTGTTCAACCGTGCCACAGCTTTGAACGGCACAGGAGATGTGGCAACAGATTTAGTTCAAGCACTTCAAAGACTAACGCTTCGAGAAGATTTGCACTTTTTGACCCTGCTGTTTTGGGCTAAAATTGTTCCTACACGAAATTTATTTCGCAATCAAAAAGCCTGGTGTGCCGTTTGTTATGAAAATTGGCGTCTACGCACCCAAGTAATTTATGAGCCATTGCTTTGGACAATAAGTTCAGTCAAGGTATGTTCTCTCCACCAAATACACTTGTGTTGCACTTGTCCTCACTGTTATGAACAATTACCTTTGCTCAGTTGGCGTACACGACCTGGATATTGTTCAAATTGCGGTGAATGGTTAGGCATAAACCTCAATGCCGAAACCTCTATTGAGCTCTTAAATACCCAGACATTATCGAAAGGCGAGTTGCAATGGCATACTTGGGTAGTACGCGTAATTGGAGAGTTATTTTCTTCCACACCATCTTTTAAACTACCGCCATCACAAGAAAATATTGCAAAATCGTTGAGCTTAATTATAGAAAGAGTTACAGAGGGGAATATAGCTGCCTTCGCTCGTCTACTGGAAATCCCAAAAAATACACTATGGATGTGGCAATCTGGAAAAGCTTTACCTCAGCTAGATACATGGTTAAAAATATGCTACTGTCTCGAAATATCTTTGCTAGAGTTCCTAAACATAGAACAACTTGGAGATACGTCTTTTTCAGTAGTTTTACACAAAGGGTTAAGAGCGTCGCCAACACCAAGAGTATCGCCAAAAACATTCAACTCTAATCAAGTGCGAAATGCTTTGTTAATCTTTCTTCAAAATGAGCAAGAACCGCCACTAACAATGAAAGAAGTGGCTAAACGGCTGGGATATGACAGAAGGACTATTTTCAGGCACTTTCCAGATTTATGCCACGCTATTTCTGACAAATACCGTAATTACCGCAAAGCTTGTTACGCCAAAAAAATAGAGCAGTCCTGCGAGGAAGTTCAGCAGATTGTACTTAAGCTACATCATCAAGCAGAATACCCCTCAGAAGCTCGTGTATCTGAACTAATGACAAATCCAGGATATCTTCGATACAAGCAGGTTCGTGCTACCTTAAATGAAACACGACGTAAATTGGGAGTGTAAACTCAGTAGACTTTAGAGAGGTAAGTTTAGATTGAACTCTCTTCAAGCACACGAATAATTGAAAGCATAACTTTGCCGGAGTAAATAAGAAGCATAAACCTGCCGTTGCGGCAAAATTATGGGTAAAGTCACATCATAGCGAGCACTGGTAAGGACATTATTTAATGGACGTAACTGGACTCGAACCAGTGACCTCTACGATGTCAACGTAGCGCTCTAACCAACTGAGCTATACGTCCGTTTACAGACAGTTATAACAGCATAACACGAGTTTTCCTTGGTTGGCAAGTCTAATTTCAAGAATAGGGTGTAGGGTGTGGAGTGTAGGGGTGTAGACCCGCCGTTTGAACGGCAGGGAAAATGTGAGCTATACTCTATTTTGCCTGAAGCTGAGCGAGTTTGTTGTTTGCCGATCGCAGTAACTCTTGAGCTTCTGCATAGGCTGTTGTTCCTGCTTTGACACTTCTCAATTTATTCATAGTACCTTGTATATCTGCTCTAAGTTGACTTGTGTCTGAGGAAGAATATGCAATTAATCTTCGGATTTCTTCATTTGCTTGTTGGAGGATTTCTTGTGATTCGGTTTCTGCTTCACGTCGGATTTGCACTATACCTAAATTGGTTTGATACTGTGCGATTAACTTTTGCGCTTGCAAATAGTTAGGCTCATCAACGTTAATACCTTCTAGTCGGTTAAGTGCTTGTGACCAAAGATGTTCTATTTGTTGCCATTTCTGTGCAGGATGTGGTGGATTCTGCGACGCTTGTGCGGCTTGCAAGGCAAATACTTTCGCAGCTTCGATTAATGTACCTGTTTGATGAGCATATGTCTGATTGCCATTGCTTCTAATAAAATCTCGGTTGTAGGCTACCAGTTTCATTTGTGCCTGTTTTCCTGCCAAGGTTTCTCTGGGAATCTGTTCTAAAGTATCAAGTGCTCCCTGCATTGAGGCGATCGCTTGCATTTTGTCTTGAGCATTGCTCGCTTCTTCATACAAATTTTTTGCAGCCTGAAATGCCTTGTCTCCTTGCACGAGGGATGTAAAAGCATTTTTTTCTTGAAAAACTATGGCATCCATGCGTGCTACCTTTCGACGAGCTTCTTCAAACTCATCCAAGGTAAAACGCCAAGTGCAAGCAAACCAACCGCAGTAAGCCTGAGGATAGTAACCTAAAAACCAAACAGGTAGATTGTCAAGATGATTTTGTGCTAGTTTGACTTTCTTCGCACCCAGATCAAAATCTGCTTCACTGGTAGCCTGATTAACTAATTGGTCTGCTTGCTCTACAGAACTGATTGCACCCCGATAGTGAAAATCTATACTCATAAAACTAGGTAACAGCAGTATTGGTGCTGTTTTGGCAACAGACCTGCGAATGATTGGATAAGGCAAATTCACGATCCACACCACGCCAGTTGCACCAATTACAAGTATAGCTGCCCATTTCAGCTTACTAAAGAAGCCGGGAGGTTGATTAGCTCGTGCGGCTTGTTTTAAAGCCTTTTCGCTAAATTGCGGATACACGTCTATAACCAGATCGCGCAGTTCATCTACAGTTGCAAATACACCTTTTTCCTTACGCAGTTTTTCTAGACGCTTGATGACAATTTGCCGTTCTATTTTACCGACTTCATCATTGCCACTACATTTGTCAATTTCATCATGTAAGATTTTAAAGGCTCGATAGTTGAGACGACACATAACAGCATTCAGTATCAGATAATATTAGTATTCCCACTTGCAGCTAAAAAATACACAACTACTGAATGCTGTGATTACCTTTATAGTTATACGACTCCAGGCGGTTAAAACTTCTAGTAGGTATTGTTAATATCTGTATAGAGAGTATAAGTATTATAATGTCAACTGCTTTAATCACTGGAGCCTCTGGTGGTATTGGTAAAGCCTTTGCAGAGGAACTAGCTAAACAAAATATAAATCTTGTTTTAGTTGCTCGTTCAGAAGAAAAACTGAACCTGTTAGCCAAACATCTGCAAGAAAAACACAATATTCAGGTAGAGATTATCATTCAAGACCTGACAAAACCCGGTTCAACTGATGCTGTGTTTGATGCTGTAACGGCAAAGGGGTTGACAATTGATATGTTAATCAACAATGCTGGTTTTGGTGACTATGGTGACTTTGCCGAAAGAGATGGAGAACGGCAAATCAACATGGTACAGTTGAACATTATGACATTAGTTGATTTAACGCATAAGTTTATACAAGGAATGCGGGAACGTCGTTCTGGAAGTGTGATTAATATTTCTTCTCTTTCCGCATTTCAACCGATCCCTTATCTTTCTGTTTATTCTGCCAGCAAAGCGTTTATTCTCCATTTTAGTCAAGCATTGTGGGCAGAAAACCGTCAATATGGCGTGCGCGTACTGGTTGTTTGTCCGGGACCAGTTGAAACCAACTTTTTTGTAGAAGCTCAAATCCCCCCAGCACTTGCAGGAAGAACAAATAAGATATCCACTTCAGACGAAGTCGTACGCGAAACCCTTAAAGCTTTGGAACGAGGTGAATCTACTGTGGTTATTGGTGGGTTTGCTACTCACTTCATTAGCAATGCGTCTCGGTTCGTTCCGCGTAAAACTTTGCTCAGTCTTTTGGAAAAGCAGTTTAAAACGTGAGGAATTATGAATTATGAATTATGAATTATGAATGAGAGCAGAACGGAAAAGCGTAGTGTTGTCATTGTGAACGTACTGAAGAAAAGTATTGTTGTTATGTGTACTGAATTCAAATACATCATAAAACTTTATCTCCTTTAAAACTTTTCATAATTCATAATTCATAATTCATAATTTATATATATCTCGTTAATTGTAGGCGATAGCGGTCTTTCTTGGTAACGGCGATGTCGCCAACTTCTAATCGTCCCTTACCGCGAATAGCGATTAAGTCGCCTGTTTTAAGTTGAGAACTAGCTTGGGTGATTTCTTTCCAATTAACGCGCACATCTCCGCTCTCTATTAACTCCACCATTTTGCTGCGAGACATTCCAAAACCAGCAGATGCGATCGCATCCAACCGTAAAGAAGCTTCCACGGTCGTTAATTCTTTTTTCTTTGGTTCCCGCACTTTCAACTCGCTCAAATCCACAGGCTGAACTTTCACAGGAACTGACCGCACCTGCTTGAGATTCATTTCCAAAAATTCCATCAATTCTGGAACGACAACTGCTTGCGCCCCACGTTCTCCCAAGACGATAATGTCGCCTGTTTTTTCTCGAACAATTCCAGTTCCTAACATTGCGCCTAAGAAATCACGGTGAGTTGCGGTATCAAATAGGAAATTCCCTGCTATATCCACAGCGGTAACAGCAACTTGAGATTGGTCTAGAGGGATTTCGGAGCGGGCGATCGCAATTCTTTTACGTTCCGCTTGTGGATATCCTCCCCACGCCACTAACTCCACCTCTGTTAAACGACTAAAAACCTGCTGTACTTCCGCCAATTCTGGTGGTGAAAGAAACTCAGTACACACAACTTCCCAAGTTTTAATAGCTTGTTCAGCCTGGTCAATAACACGAGCTACACTATCTCGATTTTCAACCCCTTTTAAAATTTCTTCTCTTGGTAACATTCTCTGAATTTGTTAGTTGTTAGTTGTTAGTTGTTAGTTGTTCATTTCCACTATCCACTATCCACTATCCACTAACCTCTATCTAATAGTTGTATCAGCATAACCTTGGATATTTTCTGGTTCAAAGGAACGTAAGATACGGGTTGCTTGACGGGTGACGTTTTCAGCACCTTGAACAACAATTAGATATTTGCCAGCATTTAAACGGTTGCGGTAAGGTAAAGCGTCACCACTACCAAAAACTAAACCTGCTCCACCGCCGACGAATACACTACCCATTGCGCCTGCACCTGCACCTAACAATCCTCCAATAAAGTGGTTCCCAATTTCACCCGCCCATGCAAAAGTGTCTAAACCAGTGATGACACTAAAGGTAACACCAGCGAAAAATCCAAAAGGTACTAGCCAATATGCCATAAATGTGGCTTGCTTCTTTGCTTGCTCGTTTGGGTCAATCAAGCCAAATTCATCGGCACTTTTATAACCTTTACCTAGTATTGTAACATTTATACCCTCTTTTTCTAACGCTAGGGAAGCAGCTTCGGCTTGAATGCGGTCTGGGAGAACAGCAACTAGGTAATTCATAGTTTTGAAAATATGATTTTCATTAAGGATTTTGTTCGTATTTCCAGCTTACCAGGTAGGTTAGATAGCTTTCAGCTTTCAGCCATCAGCTTTCAGCTTTCAGCTTTTCGTGCTTGACTGAGTGCTGAGTGCTGAGTGCTGAGTGCTGAGTGCTGAGTGCTGATTGCTGATTGCTTACAAATTTATTTTATTAAGTCAAGAGGTTCGCAAAAATTGTTTACATCTTGCTTAAGGATATAGATTAACACTGGGATCGCCAAACTATTAGGGAAAGTTGATAGGGTTTTCAGGTGTTCTAAGGTTGTTTGTAAAGAAGCATTAAGCAAATCTTCCCGAAATTCCTGTTGACAAATCACAGAACGCCATTTTTTCGCGATCGCATCTAACCACTCTGAATTCCCTGTTCCCGGCTCCTGTCCAGCCTTAATAGCTAAACTCATCGCCGCATCTTCCAAATCTCCATCGCAGTCCTCAATCAAGTCTAGTACTTCCATTGCTGTGAAGTCCTCCGCCAATTGAGTCCGAAATTGTGCAATTTCCTTCGCTGTAACTTTTGTCATTAAATACGTCTTCTACTTAACCGAAATTTTCGCCCTCTGTTATACTATTTCAGATTTCACTCAGTAAAATCAACAATCTGCCTAAAGTTGTAGGAAGCAATGCATGGGGTGCGATCGCAACGACACGGAAGCACATTTTTTCATGTAAGCTAGTTTTGGTATTAAGTTTTGGGCAAACCAGCGCCGAATCAACTCCACCTAAGACCGATAGCCGTCGTCAACTTTTTATAAGGAAGCAAGCTGAAAACCCCTAGGCTAGAAAAGGGAGTTGTCAAAATTCTGAAAAAGTGGGAAGACTTCCGAGAAAACTTGAGTCTGTTTATCAAAATTACGACTCAGGGAACCAATAATTTCTTAGCTTTAGGAGAGTGTCAACAGCAACGTCTATCATTCTAAAAGACGAATGAATCCTGCTTGCTTAAAGTGATGATCTGTGGTTAATGCTTCCATCAAACTGCGTTGCTGCATGACAACAAAACTCGAACAATCAACCAGACTCCACTCTTTATCTTCTCGACTTGTCAGAAGCTGCCAAGCCTGCATATCAAGTCTAGCATCCACATGAACAACTTCTACATAAGAAGACGTTTTCAGAGCTTGAATAAATTCAATAATTTTAGCTCTAGGAATCCGGAGTGGACTAGTCAGTAAAGCTACTAACTCAGTGATGATGTAGTTGGTGGTAATTACTTTACCATGTTGTTGGCGAGCTGCACGATACAAAGTTGCTGCCAGGGTGTGGTATTTTTGGGTTGGATCAATCAGGTTTCCCCAAAAAGATGTATCTGCAAACATATCAGGCATCTTAGTCTCAGCTACTTTCTTGGGGGTTTTCTGTATCTACCAATCCTTGGACTATGTATTGATCGTGTCGATCTGCCCAATCCGGAATATGACTGCTAAATGCACCAATAAACTGTTCTAACGGGTCTTCCTCATATTGTTGCACAGCAGTAGCTAACCAGACAAGAGCTAACTCTTCAGGTGTTCTCCCCATGTTTGCTGCTGCCTTAACCAGTGGCTCGTACAGATTTTCAGGGATTTCTAACTGCAGTTTATGATTCATGCTCTTGATTTTCCCTTCCGCCTGATTGAGCTTGTAAAATCAGGGTTAGCATTACCCAGAATTTGTGAACTTGGACTTGTATTTTACACCATTCTTACCGTTAATTTAAATTTTCTCAAGAGTTTCCTAATGAATGCGTTCGTCAATGGCTATGACTCAGTTTTGGGCAAACCAGCGCCGAATCAACTCCACACCGAAGCGATAGCCGTCGTCAACTTCTTCTATCAATTCGCGTTGCAACAGTAGTTTGAAAGAGCGAATACCTTCATGACTTTGACGAACACATTCATTAGGAAAAGCTTTAGATAAAGTTTTGCGACTAACTATTGCTCCTTCTCCTTTCGCTGCTAAAAAGCGTAGGATATCTAACCCAATTGCGTCTACTTGATTGTTTTGAATGTCTGCAAAAAAGAAACTACCTGTGCTTAAAGCATCTGGAATCGCAGTTTCTACATCTGCTAAAGTTGCTAGTCGGCGGACAGAAGGGTCTTGTTCGTTTTTAAGGGCAACAACTTCACCACATAGCAGTTGTACCAGAAAAGGGTGACAATGGGTAAGTTGCAAAACTCGTTCCACGGCATCAGGTTCATAACGCAAAGTAAAATCTTTGACTGGGCGTTCAATGAGTTGGCGGGCTTCGTCGTGCTTCAAATAACTAATATGCACAACTTGGACATTAATGAGGTAGCTAGCCCAACGCTGATATTCTTCTATGCTATGGGAGCCAGCCAGCAGCACCTTAAAGCGGGGACGATGTTGTATAATATTACGCAACATTCCTAGTACGTCTTGTTCATCAAAACGTCCTTTGGCTATTGCGCCATCTAGAACTTCAAATTCATCTAAAGCGAGCAGTGCTGTATTTTGTGCTAGCGCTTCTTCTACTTTATCCAACCATTCATCAAAGCAAGTGAAAGGCTCAACTGTTAAGGCTTCTCGTGTCAAAGGTGGTAGAATCCAAGCACTATGACGCTTCGCTGAACTCACCATACTTCTGGCAAGGTTGTAGAGAAAACCTGCATGGTTCTCAGCTGATGAAGGTGCTCCTTGTAAGTCCACAAACAGAGGAATGATGTTATTAGGTAACAGCCGTCCTAAGTTGTTGAGGAGAGAGGTTTTGCCCATGCGCCTCTGACCGTAAAGTAACAGGGGTGGGCGGCGACGATCTAGAAGTAATTGTTCAATGCGTGTGCCAATATCAGTACGTCCTGCAAAGATTTCTTGCTGTTCTGTGAGCGGAATACCGATAATATAAGGCGAGTCAATTTCCTGGCGAAGTTGAACGGCTGCAGCTAATTCCTGCACATAATTCTCTATTATTAAGTACCATTGATTGGCAATAGAACGGAATCGGAGGGCAGATCTATCGCTACTACGGGTTAAATCATGCAACTGTGTATTTAAACGGTCAGCAACAGCCTTGAGAGTTAAGCGCTGATTGTAAAAACTCTTTTGATTGAGAGCAGCATCTACATCTTCACTGATGCGACGGAAGATGCGTAAGAGAATGCTGACTGAACTTTCTAGTTCACTAATTGTTAGTCTACGGTAAACCTCACGAATAGGTAGTGTAGTATTGAGGTTTTACCGATACGCCTTTTGCCAATAATAGCGGCGTTTTGCAAGGGATGGCGTTTGAGCAAGTTAAACAGGCGTTTGAGTTCCTTCTCTCTTCCAAAAAAGTGGCGAGGGTGAGTGATGGAGGAGCCGATAATAAAAGGCGAGGTTTCCTCAAAAGCAATGTTGGGGTTGGGGTCGGGCTTTTGCAAATCTAGTACTCTTTCTGGTTCTTGATTTGCATCTTTAATATACAAAATAGGCTTGAGATGTTCTGAAAAATTGTTTAATTGAATCTCTACACACCCAAATTTATATGCATCTTCTATAGAACGATTTGCTGCTAATGCTTTGTAAAAACCTACTGAGAAAGCGATCGCACTCCGATCCCCTATAGAGTCATTCATTCCAATTACAAAAGGGATATATTTCACGATTGCCTTTGCCTGAATTTCAGAGTAACATGCATTTAGCAAAACGCAATTAACCTGCTCCTTGAACAACTCAAACATTGCGGCTAATGCATTAGGCGCTACAGGTTGAACTTTCCCCAATTCACCTGTATTACCTAATCATTCCCTATCTTGGCGTAAATTGCAGCTATCTATTGGATCTGGAGGGGCTATCTTTTTAGTTGTACTGAGTGTTATTTCTGCAGGTTCTCCCCAAAAACAGCTATCTGGAAATCTTTCTGACTTAACTACCCAAAGTAGTAAAATCCGGAAAAAACACGAATTGACTGATAACAACACAACTAAAGAAAACAAAGCACAAAATAATTGTATGGTGGTTACCCTTTCTTCAAATCTACGTGATATTTCCGGACTAAGGAGAACGGGAAAAGTGATTCCAGCAGGTACAAAAGTCACAGTGACTGGAAAACACGAAGGTGGTTGGATTGAGATTAGCGCTCCTGAATCTGGTTGGATTTGGAAAGATCGGACAAACAATTCCTGTCCACTGCAGTAATCAGTTGTCAGTTAATGTTACTGTGGAGGTAATTCCAGAGGGATTGCGCCTAAAGAACCCCTACGAAAATCTGTTAAGAGTAACCTTGCTGTTTTTTCAACGTCACCATTATGGCGATGTTCTGCTAGAGCGTGTAAGTATGCTTCTCCTGTCAGGGGAGTAGGGTCAAGTTGGTAACGGGATTGTAATGGTTGTTCTGGTAATAAATGAGGAGCTTGAGCTTCTAAATCTTTCAGTAAATCGACTAAGACGGCTGCTACCCGTTGATTGTCGTAGGATGCTTCACCGATATCATCGCAAATAGCCAGCTTTGCAGCTGCTTGTTGATCTTCCAACTTTGCAGGAATGACACCGGGTGCATCAAGCAATTCGATTTCTTCAGAAATTCGTACCCAACGTAGTTGACGAGTGACTCCGGGACGTGCTGCACTTTCTACAACTTTCCGTTTTAATAAACGGTTGATTAAGGCTGATTTGCCAACATTGGGTAAACCGATAACCACAGCACGAATCGGACGGGGTAACATTCCACGGCTCTTGCGTCGTTCATTCACCTTCGCCCCAGCTGCTTGTGCTGCTTTAGACACAGCTGCTACCCCTTGACCTTGCTGGGCGTTAGTAAAATAAGTCACTTCACCCTGGCTTTTAAACCATGTCGTCCACATTTGCCGTACTTCTGGCAAAATCATATCTACTCGATTTAAGACTAACACTCGCGCCTTACTCCCCACCCACTCACTGACTTGGGGGTGGTGTGTCGCCAAAGGAATACGGGCGTCGCGCACCTCAAGTACTACATCCACAAGTTTGAGATTTTCTTTGAGTGCTTTTTCAGCCTTGGCTATGTGACCTGGATACCATTGAATCAGGTTTAATTTGTAGTTTTGAGTTAAGGACATTTCTTTTAAATCTGTAGCGTGGAATGATTGTTAATAATTCGATGATGTTATTTGCTGCCTCAATTATTAGACATAGGCTTGGAAATTAATTCTGCATTACCCAAAACCCTTAGTAGGGGTGAACGGTTGTTCGCCCTTATATCTAGTTATTCCTTAATTTTATATGACGAGGAGTTCATTTACCAATCTTGTGATTTTAGGCACTGAATGATCCCCCCTAGCCCCCCTTAAAAAGGGGGGAAAATACTCTCAAAGTCCCCCTTTTCAAGGGGGATTTAGGGGGATCTGGAATATGATTGCTACTGATGAAAGAACTTTTCAAAAATCCTCTTAGAGCTTAACCCAGAGAAAGCTGTGATTTAGATCACCTATTACGTGTGATATATTGGATAACCATATAGTGATAATAATATAACCTCAAATGGTCTAACTTGCGTTATTAATAGAGTACAAGCTTAAATCAATTGTTTTTTTACAAGCAATTGTTAAGCAGGTGAAGTGTACCATTTCTACGGAGGAAATTAACCATGAAAAAGGTTTTTAGGTTCTTTGCTCGTTTATTTGGTTGGGAAACAGAAGAAACTCGTCTGACTGATTCCTACAAGCACTAGTTTCTCAATGTGCCAGTAAATTATTGACACAAGATTAAATGCTTCTGTTTCACAAATACAGGGTTGGATCTCCCAAAAAAGATAATCGGATGAAGGCAAAAGAGAAAACTCTTTTGCCTTTATTATTATGATGCGATCGCATAGTAACTGCTTCTTACAAAGTCAAATTTTCTTCACCTACACCCCTACACCCCTACACCCCTACACCCTTATATTGATTGATGTAGAATTAACCGATTACCATCTGGGTCATATGCGTATATTTCCTGACCGTGAGAAGCTTTGATAATTTCTCCGGGTGGAGGATAGCCTAATGCAGTTAAATGAGCAATAGTGCTTTCTAAGTCTTTCACTTCTAGACACAAGCTCATGGTGCTGTTTCTAGAGGTTTCAAATTCAGACAGTTGACTACTTTTTGGTTGAAAAATACCAATTTTCAATCCAGGAAGTTGAAATTCACCATACACCTTTGGAATAACATTTGTAGGTTCTATACCCAAAAATTGAGTGTAGAAAGAGAGTAAATTTTCAATTTTAGCAGTTGCTAGTGTCACGAATATATCAATATAATTGAAGGTCATATTGATGATTGAAATTAGTTAGAAATATTGGCAATACTGCAAGGAATACGATATTTAAGTTGTCGTAAACGCTCCAGAAACCCGGTTTCTTAAAGAAACCGGGTTTCCAATTTTCGGAACTACTGACTGCTGTTGCAGGTTGATGCTGAATATCCCTGTCTGGGTCTCCTAAATCACGCAGATTTGCGGCAAACTCTAGGAGAATACCATCAGGGTCGTAGAAATAAATTGAGGAAATGAATGTTGTTTCGTCAGGTTCGGAAACAACGCCAGAAGGAACATCTGCATGGTGTATGACAGGAGTAACTTGCACACCTTTAGCAATAAGTTTTTCTCTGTATTCCTGAAGTTTTTCTAATGGAACATTGAAGGCTAAATGGTTTAATGAGCCATGTGCAGTGGCTATGTTACCAGTTTGTAAAGCATCAGGTCTAGCAGAAGCAATACCAGGCGCAGCTTCTGGGGCTTGTGGAAACCAGAAAAAAGCGATCGCACCCTGATTCCCCATATCGAAAAAGAAGTGCTGTCCACCATTAGGAAGCAAGATAGTTTTGATTAAGTTCAAACCCAAAACATTAGTGTAAAAGTCTACAGTCCGTGCCATATTTTTGCATACTAATGCAATATGGTTAACGCCTTCTATCTGAAAATCTTTCATAACAAAACTCTCTTTAGCCCAGTGTATACATTAAACTTTTCCCCTCGTAGAAATCCGATTAAAGTTATATTAAATTCCTTCGCTACAGATACCGCTAAACTACTAGGAGCGGAAATTGAACAAACGATAGGAACTCCAGCAGATGCACACTTTTGTAAAAGTTCAAAGCTAGAACGCCCGCTCACCATGACTATATGATGATTGAGGGGGAATTGCTCGTTGAGCAGTGCGGAACCAATTAATTTATCTAGGGCGTTATGACGACCAACGTCTTCCCAAAGTTTCAGTAGATGTCCTTGTGTATCAAATAAAGCTGCGGCGTGTAGACCACCTGTAGTGTTGAATACATTTTGCTCTGCGCGGAGTTTGTCTGGTAAACTGTAAAGGATTTCTGGGGTCACTGTGATTGCTGAGGAAATCACTGGATATCCCCGCAAACGCAAAGCTTCAAGACTCGCTTTACCACAGACTCCACAGGCGCTGGTGGTAAAGAAGTGTCTCTCTAATGGCTGTAAGTTTGGATTTAATTCCTCTTTCAGGGCAACATTAACTATATTGTAGCGCTGTTCTCCATCGATTTCTTCATCTACGCAGTAACTCATGCGTTGGATGTCTTCTTTAGAGCTAATGACGCCTTCAGTGTAGAGGAACCCAGCCGCAAGTTCAAAATCTGCTCCCGGCGATCGCATTGTGACAGCGACCGTGCGACGGGGAGATGTCAGGCGGATTTCTAGGGGTTCCTCAACAGTCAGTCGATCAGATCGCGATCGCACTTTCCCATTCTCTACAACCCAAACAGTGGCTTTAGTCTTGCTTCCGGTTGTCATGTACAATATCGCAACATAAACTCTTGAGTCATACGACTGAGATGTTCATCTAGACGATGGAACACCCATTCACCAATTTCTTCAGGTACACCACCGTAGAATGCTTGAGCGATACCGCCTGCAATGCAAGCAATGGTATCACTGTCGCCACCAAGAGAGATAGCGTTACGGATAGCATCTTCAAAATCAATGGATTCTAAAAAAGCGATAATGGCTTGGGGAACAGAACCTTGACAGGAGACATCAAAACGGTAAGTTGGTCGAATTTGGTCAAGAGTTTGCCTCAAGTCGTAGCCAAAATTGGTTTCAATGTAGGACTTGATAGCTTCTTTATTATGACCTGTCCGCCCAAGAAAGATAGCAGTTGCTGTTGCTTGCGCCCCCTTAATTCCTTCGGGATGGTTATGGGTCACTTCGGCACTACGTTGTGCTTCTTGCAACACCGTATCTAAGTCATCAAAAGCAAATCCAATTGGACTCACTCGCATTGCGGAACCATTTCCCCAACTATTATAGGGTTCTCTACTGCTAGAACCAGCCCAAGTTTTAAAGGTACCACCATAACCAGCTAAGGGGTAGTGACGGTAGTACCACTTAAATTTATCGATGTAATTGTTACCGTTCAAGATGACATCAGCGACTGCAACTGTGAGCACAGTGTCATCGGTAAAATGACATTTTTCTTGAAAAAGGCGGAAGTCCTTGGTTTTGATACGGTTACCTTCGTAAACCGAACCAATAATGTCACCTGCGATCGCTCCCAGCATTTCGTATCCTATCTTACAATTTCCAAACGTACCACTGCGTTATAGTCTGGCACACCTTCACGCGATCGCTTACTTTTATCCAACAACACATTCCCCTCAGGCCAGTGTACCTGTAAATTTCCTGGTTTGATAGGAGCTAAGTAAACTCGTCCCTTGAACTCACCCAACTCATTTTTAAGAACAACAGCATCACCATCAAGCAATCCCAACTTTTCTGCATCTGTCTGATTTATCAACACCGCCTCTCGCAATGCGCCAGTGATAGCATCCTGACGTTCTTGTACCATACTATTAAACTGTTTTCCCCGACGGGTTGCTACCAAGAAACACCCCTCAGGTAGTTCCCGTTCTGGACGCAATACGATCGCAAAATGAGCTTTCCCATCCACCGTCGGAAAATTCCAACCAAAACACAAATGGGAACCACTGTATTGAAACTGGTCACCTGCTTCCTTGAGGTGCTGAATTCCAGCATATTGCGGAACAACTTGAGCAATTTCTTCACGAATCGCAGCTGTATCTGCGAAATATAAAGATTTGCTACGCTCAGTCTCGACAACGCGCCTTGCTAATTCCACAAACACTTCCCACTCCGGACGCGCCTCACCAATGCGAGGACCAGGAATTTCCGGGCTAAAAATCACTCGACGTTCGGTGCTGGTTTCTGTGACCCCCCCTGGAATTTCATAACGAGTTGTAGCGGGTAACAACACCACAGTTTCTGATGCTTCCACCAACATCTGACTGGAAAGAACAATGTCCATATGGACGCGCAAAGGTACCCGCTTTAAAGCTGTTTCCACATAATCAGGTTCCGGTAGAACTTCTAAGAAATTCCCCCCAACGGAAAACAAAACATCTAGTCTTCCATCATAAGCAGCATGAATCATTTCCGGAGCAATTAAACCCTGAGACGACGGTACCTCAAAACCCCAAATCTTGCTGAAGTGAGTAGCATTTTCAGGAGTAATAGCTTTACCACCGGGAAAAACTGTCGCGTAACATCCCATTTCTGCACCACCCTGTACACCTGAGTGTCCGCGAATTGGCATTAAACCGCAACCTGAGCGACCCACAAAACCTCTGGTAAGTGCTAGATTGATGATAGCTCTGACATTATCTTCACCACACTCGTGCTGGGTAATGCCCATACTCCAGACAAAGACAGCCTTACTCGCTTCCCCAACCATTTTGGCGAAGGCGTACATTTCATCAGGGGAAACTCCGGAAAGCTTTTCTAACTCTTCCCAAGATTGGGTTTCCAGAAAAGTTTTTAATTCTTGAAAGCCATTAGTGTATTTATCTATGAACGACTGGTCTACCCAACCATTGGCAATCATATGCTTGATTGTCCCATTCAGAAACGCCATGTCTCCACCGACGTTGACGAGAAAGAAGTCTTCCGCAAATTTGGTACCAAACAAGGCGCTTTCTGGAATTGAGGGTACCCAGTACCGCTCCATTCCCGGTTCGCGGTAGGTGTTAATGACGACTATCTTTGTCCCTGCTTTCTTAGCGTAGTGTAGGTATTTGACGGTGACGGGCTGATTGTTGGCGACATTAGAACCAATGAAGACGAGTAAATCAGTCCCAATCCAATCTTTGTAAGAACAGGTAGTCGCAGCAGCACCAAGAGCCGCTTTCAGACCTGATGTGCTGGGAGAATGACAGATACGAGCTGCATTGTCAATGTTATTTGTCCCCATCGCCCGGACTGCTTTTTGGGTAGCGTAGTACGTCTCATTGACTGTACCCCGACTGGTGATGTAAAAGCCCAAGCGTTCTGGGGTGGTGGCGCGGATGCGATCGCTCATCACACCCATTGCTTCATCCCAGCTGATGCGGCGAAAACCCTTTTCCCCTTGCTGACGTATCATTGGATAGGGAAGGCGTCCCAGGTCTCGCAATTCAGCACTGGTTCTTGTTTGTAACTGGGAAATATCTGCTAAGATAGCAGGGTCAAAAGCTGGCATTGTGTTCATCTGCAAAAGCCGCAACCGCACATTGCAGACATGAATTCCTTCCACTGTCCAATCTTTCATCCCAGTGGTTCCCAACGCACAGCCATCACAGACACCCTTGTTTAGGATGTTCCACGCATAAGGTAATTTGTGACGGGATAACCAGATGGCGCGAAAGACTTCCCAGTAGTTGTTGGGGTATTGTTCCCCAATTCCAAAGGGTTTCCAACTCGCCCAGTTTGAGGGCGTCCAACGCTTTTTGGGTTTCGGCAACATAATTAAAGAAGGGTACAGAATTTAGCTTAAACCAAAAGAAGCCCCACATCTGAGGTGAAAGCAGTGTGGGATGAATTTTGGGGCAATGACGAAAGCATCCCTTTCATAATAATTCATGGTATGCGGGAAACGAGCGAGGCTTTAGCCCTGAGAGGGAAGCGACTCAAGCGACTTTAGTCGCTTTGTTCTTCTATTAGCTTGTCAATAGCTAGCCTTAGTCTTTCTTTCCAGTCAGGGATAGCTTTTAACTTTTCTCTAACTCCGTTGCGGACGTTGAAAGATATAGGGATTCTATCAAAAGCTTCGGTATTTATTGGTTTTGCACCTAATTTGTGTTTTTTCTGGAATGGCATGGTTAAACTCTGTAGATATTGCTATAGTAATATTTATAGCGCATTGAGGTCGAACGATGGCAAAAAAACAAAAGAAAACATTTTAGCCCAGATGGAAAGATGCTGGCTTCAGCAAGTGGTGATAAGACAGCGGTTCTGTGGGATTTAAAGGGTGTTTTAGATTCACAACAGGTACTGGCGTATGGTTGTGATTGGGTACGTGACTATCTACAGACAAATATTGAAGTAGAAGCAGAAGATAGACATCTTTGCAACAGCTTAGGGACTTCCAAGAAATAAATTCGACCTCTTGTGGAGCGGGCGACACGAGCCGCCCGAGCTCCTACATTGGTGTTGGAACTTGAAGAGGCTTTACTAAATCCTTGTTACAGATTCCTCACAAATTCCTCACGACTTGCTTATAATTTCCTTAATTTTTATACGTAAATATTGGTATTTTTATTAGCTAAAATGAAAGGATAAATCGGATTTACAAGTGACAAAATAAATTATTTTGATAAAGGGAGAAATATAATCATATTAACAACTTCATGTCAAGATGTAATTCCTAAATTTTATCAACTTCTATTAATACTTATTCATCATGCTTTTTTTGGATAAAATATATAAATCTTTTCTAAGAAAGAGAGATTTTCCTCAACTTGTACCATAAGATAGATTGACAAGTACAGAAAAAACGTAAGCGGTCAACGATTAGCCGTCAGCAGTCAGCTTGGAAAGACATTTTCGGGCGTTCTCTGAGCGTTTTTGATAAGCTAATCAAACACCTCTTAAGCTTATGAAAGCTGTTGGCTGATAGCTGTTGGCTGAACGCTTACAAAAAAACTTATGCCTTTTCCAATTTAGAATTAACAAAGAGGAAATAATTGTGTTATCAGCAGAAGTGTATAAAATTCAGTCTTCTTCGGAGTTCCGAACGAATAAATTGAAGACGGGTAAAATGGAAGTAAAGATGAGTAGCGTTAATCTAACAAGCGATCGCGATGGTTCTTAATAATTTTGTAACATTCACACGCAGTCTGTTCCAAGCCTTCACGATTTTGGATCCTTATTTGACCATAACTGTAAGCGATGAACCCTTCTTTTTGCAGCTTGCTGGTGACCTCATTAACACTAGCACGGCGGACACTGAGTATTTTAGACAGGTAATCTTGAGTCAGTGGTAGGTTATCGGATCTCGCACAATCATGAAGCATCAGCAGCAGGCGACAGCATCTCTTTTCTACTGAATGATGGTAGTTACAGAAAGCTGATTGTGAAACTTGCTGTAATATAGTACTGGTATGACGTAAAAGCAAATTGTGTAATGGAGGTAATTCAACAGCCACTTTGAAAATATCTGTTCTTATTCGTATAGCCTCACCTGCAATTTGTACAATACCTTTAAATAATTCTGTATTCACTCCTAAAAATGCAGATAAGCCTACCATACCTTCATATCCCACCACAGCCACTTCGGTGGTCGTCTCATTGTCTGTAGTAGCTAACAGAGAAATTACGCTATTTACCGGGAAATAAACGTATGTCATAGATTCTCTGGCTTCACAAATCACTTCGTTGAAATTTAGAACAATTCTTTCCAAATAAGGAGAAAGTAACAGAAATACCTCAGAAGGTAAAGCTGCTAAAAGTTGGTTTGACTGAGCCGCTTCAGGGGGTTCGGATAAAGACATCAGGACACTCCAAAGCTTAGTTCTTTTTACAGAGAATAACACATATGCTCTCCTACAAATGCCTACCTACGCGTCTAGCTTTTGCTTAACTAATGTGATGTACTCTCAAGGCTAAGCTGAATCTGCCTTGCTCATCAATCCAGTATAAGTCATTGAGTAACTTTGCCTAGCTTTGAACGATAACGTACAATTGACAAATGTTTTACCGCACTATTAAGAACAATGTTTCGCCAAAATTTGAGTAATCACATATCACATTTATGGAGTGGAATACGAAAATTAACAATAACTTTACGATGCTTTGACTTGAAAAGAAATTATAGAAATTAAATTTATATGTTTAAATTCCTAAGTCCCAGCAGCGTTACAATGTGTACGCTAGCGTTCAAACTTTTCAACAAGATTAAAGGCGATACCGAAAGCTTCTATCAAGTAACCGTTATTAAATCAATCGCATTAAATTAGTACCGCTTTTATACCGTTGGAAGTATTGACTTTTGGCTTATGTGCATAAACAGATGTTGCTTCCACCCATAGCAATGATAGGAGGTAGGCTTATTCATGTTTAACTTCCCTGATGACATTGACAAAACCTTTGAAAATACAGCATTTTCCTGGGAAATGAAGTACACGGGTAGAGGGTTCGCCCAACTTTTTAACAACACTGTGTGCTTCACTAAGTTGGAATGCGCTACGTATTCTAGCTTGTGTCAATGCCTAACTTCTCAAATGTAGGAATAGTCTATCGTTACAGGTTAAATAAATGCAGGTAGTTGACGTTGAATTTCCTTGCGATCCCGAACCTCTTAATTCACATTATTATATCCCTCGCCATTCCATTGAAGAGCAAACTTATCAAGAAATCACCAGACCGGGATGTGTTATCCGGATGCAAGCTCCTCAAAAGATGGGGAAAACTTCATTGTGTCTCCGCATCATTGATTATGCTCAACGAATAGGCTACCGCCCTGTATATATAGATTTTCAGCAAGCAGAATCGGCTATATTTACAAATCTTAATAAATTTTTACGCTGGTTTTGTGCCAATATTAGCCAGAAATTACAACTTGCACATATGTTGGAAGAATATTGGGATGAGGACATTGGTTCTAAAGTCAGCTGCACCATTTATTTTCAAAACTATGTGCTAAAAAATATTAATTGTCCGATTGTTTTGATTTTAAATGAAGTAAGTCGCATTTTTGAATATGCACAGATTTCTCAAGAATTTTTTTCTTTGCTACGGTCTTGGCACGAACAAGCAAAACAATATGATATTTGGCAGAATCTACGTTTAGTAGTGGTCCATTCTACGGAAGTTTATACTGCTCTAAATATGAATGAATCTCCGTTTAATGTTGGACTAACGGTTAGGGTACCAGAATTTAACTTTGAGGAAATTCTTGAGTTATCCCGACGGTATAGATTGAATTGGACAGATGAAGCTGGGCAAAAGAATATCCAATCCCTACAAAATATGATTGGAGGACATCCTTATTTACTAAGATTAGCATTGTACAATTTAGTGACTTTCCCACAAAAAAGTTTAGAACAGCTATTAAAAGAAGCTCCTACACAAAGCGGAATATATAGGGGACATTTACGGCGACAGTTAACCACTTTGCACAAGTATCCGGAATTGGTGGGAGCATTTAAAAAAGTTATAGAAGCAGATGACGGTGTAGAACTAGACCATATATTGGTGTATAAGTTAGAAAGTATGGGGTTGGTGAAATTAGAAGCGAATAGGTGTACCGTATCCTGTGAGTTGTATCGCCAGTATTTTGCCAACCAAAATCTTCAAGAGCAAAATTGGCAAGAACAGATCCAGCAGTTACAAACACAAGTACAGGAATTAGAGCATCTGTATTATACAGATGCTCTCACGCACCTAATGAACAAGCGCTACTTTAATACCTATCTAGAACAACACTGGCAAAATTTAGCTCAACAAAAAATTCCTGTATCACTTATTGTCTTAGAAATTGACTATTTCAAAACTTATAACACAACACACGATCAGGAAGCTGGAAATGATTGTTTGCAACAAGTTGCTAATGTGTTACGTCAGGTAGTTAATAAATTAAAGAATGCTGATTCTGTAGTTTTAGTGCGTTATGAAGCAGCAGAATTTGCCATCATTCTACCCGATACAAAAGCTGATACTGCTTTGAAAATAGCTGAAAATATTCGCAAGGAAGTCAAACGTTTGTCTTTACTTCATGATGAGTCAATTTTTGGACTTCCTGCTAGTGTTGTCACTGTGAGTTTGGGAGTGGCTTGTACAATTCCAAGAAAGAACACTTCACCCAGCTTGTTAGTCCAAGCTGCGGAGGAAGCACTGTATCAAACAAGAATAAATGGGCGCGATCGCACTTCTGTCAGCTCAACTCTAAATTACGGATTGAGTCAGAATAGTTAAGTACAGCTCCCTAATTATGAGTAGGCGATCGCCCAATGACAAATTATCACTACCAAGTAGGTGGGAGTCTAGGAATTCATGTCCCCAGCTATGTTTTTAGAAAAGCTGATGAGGAATTGTATCAAGCATTACAAGCGGGTGAATTTTGTTATGTTCTCAATTGCCGTCAAGTAGGTAAGTCTTCTATTATAGTCAGAACTCGCCACCTACTAAAGCAGGAAGGATATCTTTGCGCTACCATTGATATGACTCTGCTTGGCAGCGAAAACATTACGCCCCGTCAATGGTATAAGGGGATTATCACTGAGCTATGCCGGGGGTTGAATTTATCGAGAAATTTTCATTTAAAATCTTGGTGGGAGCAGTTAGAAGATATTTCTTTACTGCAAAGGTTAGCTTACTTTGTAGAGGATGTTCTTTTCGTTCAATTTCCTTCTCAAAAAATTATTATCTTTGTTGATGAAGTTGATAGTATTCTGAGTCTGAATTTTACGGTAGACGATTTTTTCGCTCTCATACGGTTTTGCTACAATCAGAGAACTATCAATCCCCAATACAGTCATATTACCTTTGCTATTTTTGGAGTAGCTACGCCAAGTGATTTGATAACTGACCACGTACGAACACCGTTTAACATTGGCAAAGGAATTGAGTTAAGTGGGTTTAAACTGCATGAAGTACAACCTTTAGCAAAGGGATGGCAAGAAAAATTCTCTGATTGGGAAGCAATTGTCAAAGAAATTTTAGATTGGACAGGCGGACAACCATTTCTTACACACAAGTTGTGCAAATTGATAGCGACTGAAGACTGGGAAGTGGGAAATGAGATTTCCTTATCTAATTCCCAATCCTTTGTCACCTCTTTAGTGCGATCGCGCATTATTCATAACTGGGAATCGCAAGATGAGCCGCAACATTTCCGAACAATACGCGATCGCATTCTCAAAAACGAACAATGGGCTGGGAGAATGCTAGGAATCTACCAGCAACTTGTACAAGGTGTGGAAGTTAAAGCCGACGATAGTCGCGAGCAAATAGAACTACTACTATCCGGTTTAGTAATAAGACAGCAGGGTATCCTGAGAGTAACAAACCGGATTTATCAAGAAATTTTTAACCAAGAATGGGTTGAAAAACAACTACAAAATCTTCGTCCTTACTCCCAATTTGTCCATGCTTGGATAGCGTCCAAACAGACTGACGAATCGCGACTATTGCGAGGACAAGCGTTAAAAGATGCTCAACTGTGGGCGCAAGGCAAAAGCTTGACTGATTTAGATTATCAATTTTTAGCTGCTAGTCAAGAATTAGATAGGCATCAAGTCGAACAAACATTAGAAGCAAAACGATTGTTAGAAGTTGAAGCAAGATTGGCTGAAGAAAAAAGAAGACTCATACAGCAGAAAAAAAGCGCCAAACAACAAAAATACTTGCTCACCTTAGTGAGCATCACACTTGTGCTTTCTATTGTGCTGGGGATAAAGGCATTTACAGAGTCGCAACACGCTCAATTCAGTGAAATTCAAGCACTTACCACTTCTTCTGAAGCTCTGTTTGCTTCAAATAAAACGTTAGATGCGCTAATACAAGCAATCAAAGCAAAGCAAAAACTGAAAAAGCTAGGTGTAGCAAACACACAAATCAAAAGTCAGATTGAAAAGGCTGTGCAGCAAGCAGCCTATGAAGTGACTGAATACAACCGTTTGTCAGGACATAGCAATGTCATTACAGGATTAGATTTTAGCCCCGATGGTCAAACGATCGCCTCTGGCAGTTGGGACAAGACAATCAAACTGTGGAAGCGTGATGGAACTGAACTGAACACTCTTAAAGGTCACAATGCTTCAGTCTATAAAGTAAAGTTTAGCCCTGATGGTCAAATGCTTGCCTCTAGCAGTGCTGATAAAACTGTCAAACTTTGGCAGCGTGACAGGAAAAATGGGAAATTTCACGTATTGACAACTCTAAAGGGACACAGTGCTGAAGTTTGGGGAGTTGCATTTAGCCCTGATGGTCAAATGCTTGCCTCTAGCAGTGCTGATAAAACTATCAAGCTCTGGCAGCGTGATAGGAGAGATAGACAATTTCACTTATTGACAACTCTGACGGGGCATAGTGCTTTAGTATACGCAGTGTCCTTCAGCCCCGATGGTCAAACCATTGCTTCCGCCAGTACCGATAAAACTGTCAAACTCTGGCGGCGTGACAGACGAGATGGCAAATTCCGCATCTTGAAAACTCTCAAGGGGCACAGCGCTGACGTTGGAGCAGTTGTGTTTAGCCCTGATGGTCAAACGATTGTCTCTGCTAGTGCGGACAATACTATTAAACTTTGGCAACGTGATGGTACCTTTCTCACGACCCTTGAAGATCATACGGCTCCAATTTCAAGTGTTGCGTTCAGTTCCGATGGTCAGATTTTAGCCTCAGCTGGTTTTGACAATACCGCCAAACTTTGGCAACGTAACAGTAGAGACGGAAAATTTCACGTTTTTACAACTCTCAAAGGTCATGATAGTGGAATTGCGGAAATTGCTTACGCACCAAAGGCAAATTCTGCTGACAATTCCGATTACACCATAGCTACAGCTAGTTTTGACAACACTGTCAGGCTATGGAATGCTCAAGCGGCTTTGTTTAAAGATATTCAAGGACATAAAGCTGGCGTTAGAAGTGTTGTGTTTAGTCCTAATGGTCAGATTATTGCCTCAGCTAGTGCAGATAACACTGTCAAACTTTGGAATCATAATGGTAATTTTTTGAAAACCTTAAAAGGACATAACAGTATTGTGACAACTGTTGCGTTTAGCCCTGACGGCAAAATACTTGCTACAGGAAGTGGGGATAAAACTGTTAAACTTTGGCAAAGTGATGGTACCTTGATGACAACTCTGGAGGGACATGAAGCTGTTGTGACAAATGTTACATTTAGCCCTGATGGTCAAACCATTGCCTCCGCTAGTAAGGACAATACCGTTAAAATATGGAGGCGTGATGGCACCTTGGTGACAACTCTAGAAGGACACACGAATGCAGTAAGAAGTGTTGCATATAGCCCTAATGGTCAGACTATTGCTACAGCAAGTGCGGATAACACGGTTAAACTCTGGCGGCGTGATGGTAGAAACAGGAAATTCCAAGTCTTTACAACTCTCTATGGGCATAATTCTTGGGTTATGGGAGTTGATTTCAGTCCCAACGGTCAGATGATTGCTACGGCTAGTTTTGATGATACCGTTAAACTTTGGAAACAAGATGGCACTCTGCTCTTAACTTTGAGAGGGGAAAGTCCTGGTTTTAGCGCAGTCCAGTTCAGTCCTGACGGTAAGATTATAGCCGCAGGCACTAATAAGGGATTTATCAAACTCTGGAAGCTGAATGGTACCGAACTGACAACTCTTTATCGCCATAAGGCTATGGTGTGGGGAGTTGCTTTCAGCCCAGATGGAAAGACACTTGCTACAGCTAGTGACGATCAAACAGTGATACTTTGGGATTTGGAGCGCGTTCCCAATCTAGATATAATGTCATATAGTTGCCATTGGGTGCGGGATTATTTACGGAAAAATACTCAGGTGGAGGAGGGCGATCGCCATCTTTGTGATGACATTCTGACTCGCAAACGTTAGCGAGGGGATTTTTAAATCAATATATATTATGTTCTTATGTCTAGTATAAAATCAGTAGCATACATAGAACTTCCTGGCGAACCGGAACCCATTCATTCTCCTTTTTACATTTATCGTTCTCCCATAGAAGAACTGATTTTTCAAGAAATCACCAAGCCGGGTTGTGCAATTCGCATCCTAGCACCGCATAAGATGGGAAAAACTTCCGTAACACTCCGTCTCATCAATTATGCTCAAAACCTAGGATATCGCACTATATACATTGATTTTCTCCAAGCCGAAGACTCTGTTTTTTTATCATTCAATAAATTTTTACGTTGGTTGTGTGCAAATAGTAGTTTGCAGTTACAACTTTCACCAATTTTCAAAGAATATTGGCAGGAAGTTACTCATTGTCAGGTCAATAGCAGTCTCTATTGGCAAAATTACTTATTGTCAAATCGAGACAGCCCATTAGTTTTAGTTCTGAATCAAACTCACCAGATTTTTGAGTATCCCCAAATTGCCTTAGAGTTTTTCTCATTGCTAAACTTATGGCATGAACAATCACAGCAAGATAATAGCTGGCAAAAATTTCGATTAGTGATTGTTCAATCAACAGAAATTTCTCATAACTTAGATATCAATCGATATCCTTTTAATATTGGTTTGGCAATTCATCTCTCCGAATTTAATCTAGAGCAAATTCAGGATTTAACCCGTCGCTATGAATTGAACTGGACTGATGAAGTCAGGAAGCAGAATGCTCAACTGCTTAAAAAAATGCTTGGTGGGCATCCCTATTTATTAAGACTAGCGCTGTATCATTTAGTTAAATTTCCACAAAAAAATCTAGAGGAGCTTTTACAGGAAGCTTCAACAGCAACAGGAATTTATAAAGATTTTTTGCTACAAAAATTCAAACTTCTCCAACAAAATTCTGAATCGGTAATAGCGATAAAACAACTGGTTGCTAATGATGAGGTTGAATTACAGCCTATCATAGCTGATAAGTTAGAAAGTATGGGATTGATAAAGCGAAGTGGAAATCGGTGTACAATCTTATGTGATTGTTACCGCCAATATTTTACTCATCAAAATCTCCAAGAGCCAAATTGGCAGGTACAGGTTAAAAATTTACAAAGACAAATTCAAGAATTGCAGCGCTTACCTAATAAAGAACAAGCTATCAATTTAGCTGATAGACAAACTTTTCAAATATTCTTAGAAGAACAGTGGCAAAGATTAGCAAACGAAAGACGTCCAATATCGCTTATTTTATTAGAAATTGAATATTTCAAAACCTATTGTATTACTCAAAAAAAAGTAGCAGGGGAGTATTTACAGATAATAAGTAATATTATCATGATAATTTGCAAAACTTTATACATTTCTCGTTCCAAACTAGCAGTGAGTTATGGTGGGGGAGAATTTGCTGTAGTTTTGCCAAGTGCAACGGCGGCTGTGGCTGTAAAAATCGCCGAAACTATCCGTGAGGAAGTCAAAGAAAAATCTTTGCTTTCAGAGAAAATCAGCACTAGCCTTCAAGCGAGTCCTGTAACTGTAAATTTGGGGATTTCTTGCAAAATTCCTTCTATAAAAGAGTCCCCAAGTATTTTAGTTTATGCGGCGGAAGAAGCACTCTCTCAAGCCCGAAAAAATTTACGCGATCGCATTTATGTCAGTACCAGTTTAAATTACGGATTACACAATCATTAAGTGATGGTTAACCTATGAGCAAAATATTTTTATACCAAAATTAACATCCCTCTTAAGTTAGGTCTTTTCAAGAAATGAGAATTCCATGTAAAACGCTCCGTGTGAGAAACTTGATTTCTCTAAGAAACGGGGTTTGTAGAGCGCCGGTAAAGTATTGACTCGTTGGGCTAAAAACCCGGTTTCTATCGCCCTTAAAGACTTATGTCCCGTTGAGCCAACACAGAAGTTACCGGGTTTTTAAGATTACTGTACCGATGCTCTAGATATAAAAGTGACTAACATTGAAAATGCTATTGTAAAGTCAAGCATTGCGCTAAATGACTGAGGTAAACATCATGACTACGACGTTGTCAGCGCCGAATTTTATCGAGTCCTTATTAGGAAAAGAAGCAGAAGACCTGCTCAGCTATAAGGCAAAAGTTTCTAAAGATTTACTACACCTCCCAGGACCGGATTTTGTAGATCGAGTCTGGACTCACAGCGATCGCAATCCCCAAGTTATCCGTAACCTTCAAACCCTCTACTCCACCGGACGACTCGCCAACACAGGATATCTGTCGATCCTCCCCGTAGACCAAGGTATTGAACACTCAGCAGGTGCGTCTTTTGCACCCAATCCCATTTACTTTGACCCTGAAAACATTGTCAAACTAGGACTTGAAGGAGGTTGTAACGCTGTTGCAACAACTTTAGGAGTATTGGGAGCAGTTTCGCGCAAATACGCCCATAAAATCCCCTTTATTGTCAAAATCAATCACAACGAACTGCTGACCTTCCCAAATCAGTACGACCAAATCATATTCGCTTCTGTCGAACAAGCTTGGAATTTGGGCGCAGTTGCAGTGGGTGCAACCATTTATTTTGGTTCAGACCACTCCACTAGACAAATTCAAGAAGTTAGCCAAGCCTTCAAACGCGCCCACGAACTAGGAATGGTGACGATTCTGTGGTGCTATCTGCGGAATAATGCTTTCAAGCAAGACCAAGACTATCACCTCGCAGCTGACCTCACAGGACAGGCGAACCATTTGGGTGTCACCATTGAAGCTGACATCATTAAACAAAAGTTACCCGAAAATAACAATGGCTACGAAGCCGTTGCAAAGGGAACCGGAAAGGGTTACGGTAAAACCAACGACAAAGTTTATACAGAACTCACCACCGACCACCCAATAGATTTGACCCGATACCAAGTCCTCAATTGCTACTGCGGACGCGCAGGGCTGATTAACTCTGGTGGGGCGTCTGGTAAAAAAGATTTTCCGGAAGCAGTGCGTACGGCGATCGTTAACAAACGTGCTGGTGGAACGGGATTGATTTCCGGTCGAAAAGCGTTCCAGCGTCCATTTGAGGAAGGCGTAAAGTTATTCCACACCATTCAGGATGTCTACTTGTCTTCCGATGTAACAATAGCTTAACAATTAACCGTTATCAATGACCAGTTTCATGACTGGGTATAAGTCAATGCGGTTCAGTTAAGAGTTGTGTGGAGAACACCAAACCCGGTTTCTTAAAGAAACCGGGTTTCTGACACCTCGACAATCGTATCCCTTGTAGTATTGAGTTTCAGATAATAAAATGTGAGTTTTTGGTGAGAAGTTTGTTAATTTTGTTTTGGGTAAAAATCTGTTAATTCATATCTTGTGTCTATCCGTATAAATCCAGATAACGTATAAATTTTAGCAATAATGCTACCTTTTTTTATCGGCTTTTATCATTAAAATAAAAGATATTGAGTTTTATACTGAGTATTTATTTTAGCAAAAACGTGTTTTGATATAAGTGCTATTAAAAGTTGGAGTTTTGTTAAGCTATATAATCTTCTCTTTGTGCATTCAATGCATGAGTCTGACTACTTTTCAATCTTTTGAAGATAGAATTATATTTATAATAATGATAATAAAATGGATGAATTAATATAGTATCCCTAAATCATTGGTCAGAAACAAACAAGCCTGTAATCCTTGATAATCTTACTGTTAGACTTCGTAAAGTCCTACGTATCTGATCATATTGCTATACATATCTCTTCCATAAGAAAGTTATTGAATTGACATAATACAAATAATACTTAACTAAAAAAATAATACAAATATTGTTTTAAATATTTGATGAATTCTCATTTTCTTAAAATTCTCTTCATATCTTTTGAGAATTCTTCAGAAATTTAATTAAAAATCTGCAATATGGGTGTGTTAGGTTGAAAATAATTGATGAAAGTCAACTTTTCATTATTTAGTATCACAGAGTAACATTTTTTTGTTACTTAAACAAGTAGCAACTATCAATCTCTTAGGGTGATTTTCTTGTGTTTAATACTGAACCTAGGGATTAAACACGTGCAATATCTAACCTTGTGAAGACTTTCGTTAGAAAGTTAAAAGTGAGTAAGGATTCAGAAGACAGCTTTGTAGCAGTCAACCAAAAGTTAAAAGCTGATAGCTAATAGCTAGAAGCTGAAGACTGATAGCTGAATGTTTACAAAATTGAAGACCTGAAAGGACAAAGCTTAAATATGAAAATTATTTTGGTAGAAAATAATGCACGGAATGCCTTAATGCTTGTAAAAGCACTCAAAAGTTATAACTATCAAGTTGAGACTGTAGACAATAACAATCAGGGTATGGAGTTAGTAAAATTATTTAACTATGACCTGCTCTTATTAAGTTTGACACTTCCCGCATTCGAGACTATTAACCTTTGTCGTCAACTCCGTTTAGACGGATATCAAACACCCATGATGATGCTAGCGCCAGAAGACTGTGATTACCTTCATACTCAAGTCTTAGCAGCAGGTGCAGATGATTTCATTGTCAAGCCGATTGAATTGTCAGCCTTAACAGCTCGCATTCAAGCATTACTACGAAGAGGAAGAAAAATTGTACCTACGATACTCACTTGGGAAAGCTTAGAGTGTCACATTAACACTAAAGAGGTTTCCTATAAAGAAAAGCAGTTGCGCCTCACCCCAAAAGAGTATGGGCTACTCACGATTTTTCTACAAAATCCACGCAAGTTATTTAGTCGCAGTGATTTAATCAACAGTATTTGGTTATCTTGTGAGTCCCCTGGAGAAGAAGCTGTGACAACCCAAATTAAAGGTTTGCGACAGAAACTAAAAGCAGCAGGTATGACTGTAGATTTGATTGAGACTGTTTACGGACTAGGTTATCGACTCAAAGAAGAATATACAGCAAACGAAAACTCACAAGACTCAAGAGAAGTCGAGCCTGTAGGTTCATGTCGGGATAGGACTTAATACGAGCAGGATTAGGACAGGACTTCAACAAAATCTTGAACATCCTCATATTTTTCTCATTATTGCTTGCTTAAATTGATAGTCAGTTTATTATGCAGCATCTACATTGACAATTCACAAAGTTACCAGCAAGACAATAAAAAGAAAAAGTACCAGAATGACTCATGATTAAACAAGGAAAACACTGTTTTCAGTACGAACGTTTTTGGCTTGTGGCGGTAGATAACGAGGATGAAAGTTATTTTGTTGGACGCATTAAACTCTCTGCGATTCAACCAGACTCTTTTTTCTGGTGTGGTGCTAGTCAACCGTTAATTTTGGGAGACCTGGTGACGGGATTCTTGCATAAACCTAATGGTGTGAGTAGGACACCTGTAATCAGGATAGTTAACCAAAGGACGGTTCTTATGGATTTCCGACCTACTCCAAAAGATTGAGAACCCTACCTTTTATATATCCTGTAACCAACCCGTAGAAAGAAGCACGGATTTGACAAATTTATCTAACATTCAAGGGGACAATTGACTAAACGAGGAGGAAATTTCCCGAATGTTGGAAATTCAAGAGTTATTTTATCAAATTCGTCGCAAAATCGCGGTTGTTTTGCTGGCTGGTTTAGTCTGCTTTATTAGCTTACCTGCTACCTCAGTTCAAGCCGCAGGTTATTATTCAGGTGATTATTCAACCAGAACAAATACTGAAAGAGCAGAAGACAAAATGGGAAGCTACGCCAATGTCAAACCAGAAATTGGCGGCGATAATTATATTGAGAGCGGTAAACGTGCAGCAGAAGTGATTCCTAAGGACTTGGGAGCTGGTGCTAGACAAAAGAACCCCGGAAATATGCTACAACGTGCAGGTGAAGAATTGGGTAACGACCAGCTTCAGCGTGCTTTCGGGTCACAAGACTATGACCGTAGCGCTATTGAGCAAGAACTTGCTCGCAATAAAGCAGACCGTGGCGATTACAACCCAATTATTGAAGACGTAAAACGTCAAACCAATCAATAATTCTAAGAAAACTTCCACCTTTGCTTGATGAAATCTAAGGGAGTGAGGGAGTGAGGGAGTGAGGGAGTGAGGGAGTGAGGGAGTGAGGGAGT
>JAWQFQ010000060.1:0-42790 GCA_035967975.1 Scytonema sp. PMC 1070.18 | reverse complement strand
GGGTGTAGGGGTGTAGGGGTGTAGGGGTGTAGGAGTGTAGGTAGAAAATGGAAAAAGAACCAAATCTCACATTTCAGTACATTCCCTGACATCCCTTACACCCCCACACCCTTACACCCCCACACCCTTACACCCCTAATCAGTTATGGCAATTATTTCCTCAAAACAACAGCCGCAAGAACCAAACGATAAACCAAAGCAGCGCCGCGAGTCAGCAACAGCGCCGCCAAAAGATAATCTTTTGCAACCCGAAGCAGCCAATGATGAAGGGAAGCAGGAAGAAAGTATTCGACCGCAGCGATTTGCTGATTACATTGGACAAAAAGATTTAAAAGAGGTACTGGAAATAGCCATCAAAGCTGCTAAGTCAAGAGGTGAGGTACTAGATCATCTACTCCTGTACGGACCACCTGGACTGGGGAAAACCACAATGGCTATGATATTGGCAGCTGAGATGGGAGTAAACTGCAAAATTACGAGTGCGCCAGCCTTAGAACGTCCCAGAGATATTGTTGGTTTATTAGTAAATCTCAAACCAGGAGATGTTTTATTTATAGATGAAATTCACCGCCTGTCACGGATGACAGAGGAAATTTTATACCCAGCAATGGAAGATTATCGTGTAGATATTACTATTGGCAAAGGTTCTAGCGCTCGCACTCGCAGCTTACCACTCACAAAGTATACCCTAGTTGGGGCAACAACTCGTGTTGGAGCGCTGACTTCCCCATTACGCGATCGCTTTGGTTTAATTCAAAAATTAAGATTTTACGAAGTAGAAGAACTTAGCGAAATCATACTTAGAAGCGCCCAACTACTTCAAACACCCGTCACCCCTGATGGAGCAGCAGAAATTGCTCGTCGTTCTAGGGGAACACCTCGTATTGCTAATAGATTGCTCAAACGAGTCCGCGATTACGCACAGGTTAAATCTTCCGGAGAGATTAATCAAACCGTTGCAGCAGAAGCATTAGAATTGTTTCAAGTGGACCCCTGTGGTTTGGATTGGACAGACCGCCGGATGTTAAGCTCAATTATCGAACAATTTAACGGTGGACCTGTGGGATTAGAAACCATCGCCGCAGCCACAGGAGAAGATACACAAACCATTGAGGAAGTCTACGAACCCTATCTCATGCAGATGGGTTACTTGCAACGGACTCCCCGTGGTAGACAGGCAACACCACTAGCATACAAACATTTAGGCTATAAACCTCCCAACCAACAGTTATCTCTGTTGCCATAATTTGATACATAACGTTGCATAATGTTAAGGACAGGGTGTTAGACATCCCCTACACCCCCACACCCCCACACCCCTGATTAAGAAAATGCTAAGACTCATTGGGATTTTGCTGAGTGTACTGCTAATATTTGGCTGGATTGAACCGACCAGAGGTATTACTCTACAATCACTGCTTCCTCCCGAACAGGTACAACAACAGGATGAATTAGCAGATAAAGCTTTTGCGGCTACAAATCAAGGTGATTTTGCCACAGCTGAGACATACTGGACACAGATTCTAGAGCAATATCCCGAGAATGCAGCGGTTTGGAGTAATCGTGGGAATTCTAGAGTGAGCCAAAATAAACTGCAAGAAGCACTGAGTGACTACAATAAGGCGATAGAATTAGCACCACAAGCAACAGACCCCTACTTGAATCGCGGTACAGCGTTGGAAGGTTTGGGAAAATGGGATGAAGCAATAGCAGACTACGATCGCGTTCTAGAACTCGATCCCCAAGATGCTATGGCGTATAACAATCGGGGAAACGCCAAAGCAGGACAGGGAAAATGGAACGAGGCGATCGCCGACTATAAAAAATCTGTTGAAGTTGCTCCCAATTTCGCTTTTGCTCGTGCTAACTATGCCCTAGCTTTATACGAAACTGGTAAAGTAGAAGAAGCAATACGGGAAATGCGAAATATTGTCCGTAAATATCCCAAATTTGCCGATATGCGTGCCGCCCTAACTGCTGCTTACTGGGTACAAGGACAACGAGGAGAAGCTGAAAGTAACTGGGTTGCAGCATATGGACTTGACCCCCGCTATAAAGACATCGACTGGGTAACTAACATCCGCCGCTGGCCTCCTAGCATGGTAGCAGCTTTAAGTAGGTTTTTGACATTAAAGTAATTAGCTTTGGATGTTAAAGGTTAGTGGTTAGTAGATAGTGGTTAGTGGATAGTGGATAGTGGATAGTGGTTAGTGGATAGTGGTTAGTGGATAGTGGTTAATAGCTCAACCTTTCACAACTATCTACTAACAACTAACAACTAACAACTAACAACTAACAGTCTTATTTCATCAAAATGCAAAATTCACGCTCAAACTCTTATGGACTGTATTCATTTAACAGGGATTCGCTGCTATGGCTATATTGGGTATCTACCAGAGGAAAAGGTGCTTGGACAATGGTTTGAGGTGGATTTGAAGTTATGGGTGGATCTTTCTAAGGCTGCTCAGACTGATGCTATAGAAGATACTCTAGATTATCGCAGCGTTATTGGTTTAGTTCAAAATTTGGTCAAGACATCCAAGTTTGACTTACTCGAAAGGTTAGCGGGTGCGATCGCTGATGCTATCCTTCAGCAGAGCGATCGCGCTACCCAAGTACAAGTCATTGTCACCAAACCCGCAGCACCCATTCCCGACTTTGACGGTAACATTCGCATTGAACTCACCAGAACCAGATCCAATCTCTAAAACATAATGGTTCGTAGTTGCGCTTTAGAGCATACATCGCAACTACAACCCCTCTCTCTCAGAGGATGTTTTAAAAGTCCTCTTGTTGGTAGCAAAACGTTTTATATCCCCCTTAAAAAGGGGGAATTTGAGAGTATCTTCCCCCCTTGTTAAGGGGGGCTAGGGGGGATCTGGATACAAAGGTAGACTTTACAAACATCCTCTCAGCACATTTTTAAATCTTTTGACAAAAATAAATTCCTTCTTCTTGATTCGTATCTTCCCAGTAATCCAAAATTTGAATATCGTACTTTTTAAGTACTTCTTGGAGTTTAGCAGTGGTATAACGATAGGAGAAAAACACTTGGACTTTATCACCAGCTTGCCATTCAATTATTTTATCATCCAATTTAAAATTCACATCACTTTCCACTTCAAAACAAGCATTAATTCTTTTTAAATTCTGATTCGTGTTATCATCTTCTATTGAAAATTTAATAGCTCCAGCTTCTTGATTTATCCCAGCATCAACTAACACTGTCATTAACCAATCTTTCGTTAAATCATTATCATATTGTGGCAAAACCTTTTTAATTCCTTGTAGATAATCATCTCCTGGTGATAAATTTGCGCTCATGAGCAATATATCTCCTGGTTGGAGAAAATGACTTAAAATAGGCAGAATTTCATCTGGTAAAAAATTAGGAATCATGCCAAAGAATGTTATTATCTTCCTATGTTCATTTGTAGGTTTATGAAGATGAAGTATTAAATCATCAGAATGAGATAAATCACAAACAATTGGTTGTACAGAGACTTGAGGATAAGATGCTCTAATTTTTTGAGCAGAAATCAAAGAAAGGGACAAACTCACATCGACAGGATAATAGATGATTTCTCTCTGGGTGTTAAAGAGATAAGATACTAAAAGACAATCTTTTGCACCCCCACCACAACCTAGTCCTATTAACTGTAAGTGAGAAATACTATCGAGAAGTTCAGCCGTTTTCTGAAAACATTTTGCATAAGCATTAACACAATCATCACTGGTTCTAGCCGGGGAATAAGTTTCGTGAATCTTCAACCATTTCTGACTCTGCTTAACACTGTCATAATGAAATTTATGATTCATCCTTTTTAAGGAAAAACAGGCTAAATAATCTTGATAAACCTGGTCAGGAAATTGACTAGGATGTACATATACTTTTTCAAATTGGTGAGATATTGTAGACATGATAAAGAAATCATTGAGAAAAACGTTATCAAATCTATAGTACTGGAAATATATCTTTTTCCCTTAAGAAAATTTTTCAGCACAACCTGATACTCTAGATAGAGATAAAGAAACCCGGTATCTCCCAGATACCGGGTTTCTAAGGATATACTTCGCACGGGAACAAATTGAGATGAGTGATTTGGTTTGAATCTATTAGCTATAAGTTCTTGGCTCTTAGCTGATAGCTGATAGCTGACCGCTCAAAGTATAATTTCATAGAATATTAAACTTGATAAATTTACATCAAGACTCATGGTTGATAACTCAGAAAAATTGATAGACACAAAACCTTCACGGAGTGCGATCGCACTTGGTAGTAACATTGGTGAATCCCAATCCATCCTAGAAGGCGCACTCAAAACCCTTGCACACACTCTAGGTATTACCATACAAGCCCAGTCCAGTTGGTACAAAACTGCGCCAGTAGGAGGTCCATCACAACCAGATTATCTCAATGGCTGCGCCATATTGGAAGTGCAACTCAATCCACAGAAATTGTTGGAGACTCTATTACAAATAGAACAAGAGTTCGGTCGAGTTCGTCAAGAACGTTGGGGTCCAAGAACCCTAGACCTAGATATACTGCTGTTTGATGATTTAATTCTAGAAACACCCGATCTACAAATTCCCCATCCAAGGATGACACAAAGAGCCTTTGTCCTAGTCCCATTATCCGAAATCGCACCAGATTGGATAGAACCAGTTTCTCTTGAGCCTATTTCTACACTGGTACAAAAATTAGACTGCTCCGGCGTAAACCGCCTACATTGACTTCCCCGTTCGCGTAGCGTCTCCGTCAGGAGAAGGGGCTGACGCTTCCTGCGAGGTATTTTTTATTATTCACACGAAAGATAAACTTTTCACGAGCATTAGTGGTAATATCCATTAAAAAGCACTCCTTAAGATTTTTATTAGCGGGAGTGCTTAGAGACATAACAATATAGAAATACAATAGCATGACATCAGAAAATTCTGCAACCCCAAAATCAGCTCAGAGTCTAAATTCCAGCGATTTGATAGCCCAAGCCCGATCGCTATACGAGCAAGCCAATGAACTTCTATTGCAAGCAGGGCAATTGTTTGAGCAAGCTAAGGAAACAAGCAAAAGAAAGTTCAACAAACTTCTGCGAGAACACGGGCTAGATCCCAAAGAAACTAACAAACTCATCAAAGCATCTATCACCGCCAAAGGTCTCCAAAGCTCCACAGCGCCTAAATTAGGGCTGATGCTGCTGCTAAGACTTGCTTTTCCGTCTAATGCTGAGGCTCTAGAGGCGATCGCGCAACAGGACTGCTCACAACTCGAAGCTTCAGAATTGCTCAAAAAACACCACCAACCAGCCAAGCCCAAGGAAACACCTCAACAGGTAGAATGGCATCGGCACAAAGATGGTTCCCGCACTTTAGTATTGAGACTACCCGATGGTGATATTGCGGTGAAATTTGAACAAACGTGGAAAGAAAAAGCTGTACCATTGCCAATTTTCATCAATGACATACTGAGCGATCGCACCTCCACTACATTCGACACCCAACCTACCGATATCTATTTGCAAGCGACTCAGGAATTGTTAGAGTCAGATGAAAATCAGTCCGCTCTCGTCGTCTTGCTAGAAAAAATTCAGGAGCGACAGCAGGATATACAACGTTGGAGCGACCCCCAAGATGCAACGGAAAGAATGATGCTGCGAAAAGCGAGAGAAGAACTAAAAGCACTACAAGAACAGCTTGCCATTTTGAACAAAAATGCTAAGCGCAGTCCCTAAATATAATTTTAATGACGGATTATACTTTGCTCGAAAATAAATAGAGATGAGTGATTTGGCTAGAATCTACTCGCTCGCTATATGTTCTTGGCTCTAGCCTTGTCAAGGTGAGTGAAAACTTCGGGAAATTAATCGCTCTCTCACCTCTTATTTGGAGTGTACTCTGCGTCTGTTGCGGTTAAATGAATGACTTATTGTTCAGGCGAACGACTCAAAATAAAATCACAACGTCCCTCCAATCCTTTTTCAGCATCCACATTAAACTCTGAACCTGAAAAAATACTAATCTGATATTTGAAATACCGCCTGACTTCAATAACAACTGGCATAATAATGAGTTCTGAGCGTGCCTTTTCTGTATTAATTGCTGTGACTAAAGGTAGATGTTCTGCGAGAATCATGGTAAGATATTGAGTTGGAAAAACTGACTGCACATCAGAAAATAAATCTTGATTTTCAATAACTGTTAAGTTAAATTCTTTTTTAACTTTGTTGAAACTAAAAGCACTATATGGCATGATAGTAAATAAGTAATTATAAAAAAACGTGAAGAAAGCTAATGGCTAATGGTTAATCGCTAATCGCTAATAGTCAAAAAGCCATTAACAATTAGCAATTAGCCATTAGCCATTAACAATTAGCCATTCTCTACTTTCACAAACAATTTGAGAGCGAATATTAAAATACGCCTACGGCTGATGGCTGATGGCTAATAGCTGACGGCTGAATACTTCTATCCAATCGCCCAAGAACTGCCATATCTTCTTCATCTAAAGTGACTGGTACACCACTACGAATTAATTCAGCAAAATCTTCATTGGGAACCATAATAGTCAACGTATACAAGCGGGTAGAACCTGTATTTTTAATTAAATGAGTGCCTGTAGGAGGTACTAACAAACTATCTCCTGCTTGAATTGAAACACTTTTTCCATCACAAATTGCAATTCCTTCTCCTTTAATAACAAAAAACATTTCTACTGCTATTTGATGGCGGTTAGGAGGAGTTTTGCCACCGACATCAAAAATTTCTACACAACAAGTTAGAGAAGTATTAGCAGTTGTTGAATCGAAGACAATAGCTAATCGATTGGTATCGGAAGGACTAATGCGATATGCTTGATAGTCCTTGGGAGACTTGATGACTGGAATCATACAACGAGTAGCATGCATTTTATGAATCTCCTTATTTGTTATCGTCCGTATAGAGTGCTTTTAAAATCGCTTGCGAGTCAGTCACAAACCCAAAACATTGCTTGACGTTATACAGTGTTGCTAACCAACAATATTCAGGAGAAGTTGTAGCGGTACAATCTTTAACTAATACGCAGTCGTATCCTAAGAAATTGGCATCACATAAGGTAGTCATTACGCATTGGTCAGCGTTGACGCCTGCAAAAAACAGGGTTGTTTTGCCAAGATTCCGCAGGATACTATCCAAGGGAGTATCCCAAAAACCACTCATACGATATTTGTCAATGAGGATATCTTCAGGCAATTGTTCTAATTCATCTACTACCGCAGCCGCCCAACTACCCGCCATGAGTACCTGAGCACCGTTTTTAGGTAACGGATCGCCTAATCCCACGCCGTCACCTGTGGGGTTGTACACGTGAAGTAGATTAGCACTAATATTGAGTAAGTCAGGACGATTTCCCCAGTTGAGCCATATTACAGGGACACTTTTTTCCCGGAGTACAGGCAATAAAGTTCGCAAAGGTTCAATAGGTGTACGTGCTGGGGTGACATCTACGCCAATATGTGCCAACCACCCATCAGGGTGACAGAAGTCGTTCTGCATATCTATAACTAGAATGGCAGCTTTTGCTAAATCAAGGCGCAGTGTCTTGGTTTCTGTTGATAAGATAACGGGTTGTGGGGTCTGGGGGGGACGAGATATGTCTGCAAATTCATGGTTGACAGCCCATGCGTTTGGTGTAATTCCTAAATTCAGAAAAGGCATATTTATCTAAAAACCTCCCTTGAGTGTGGAAACCGCCAAATTCTATTTGGTCGAGGAGACACCAGAAACCATTGTTTATTTTTTAACGCGAAAATCTCCTAAACGTTTGATTACTTAATTAAGGTTAAAGATGTTGAATTTCACTATTGAGAATGTTCTGATTGCCACTGATGAGGATTACACTATAAAAGATGTGCAGGTTAGGGATGGAAAAATTGCCGCCATTGCACCTGATTTGGAAGTGGTAGGCACGGCAATTAACGGTGAAAATAAACTCCTACTACCGGGATTTGTCAACGCTCACAGCCATTCTTCCGAAATGTGGCAACGAGGAGCAATTCCACCCCTTCCTTTAGAATTATGGTTAGCAGAACTTTATGATTTTGCCCCTCTCGATTTAGAAAAAATTTACCTGAGTGCTTTAGGAACCGCAGTTGAAACTTTACTTTCCGGCGGTACGAGTGTTGTAGATCACCTGATACTGATTCCAGGTCAAGAATTAGAAACAATTGCTACTGCTGTTCGCGCTTATCGGGAAGTTGGTATTCGTGCTTTTGTTGCGCCGTTGATTCAAGACCAATCTTTAACCACTGGGATACCATCTGGGGAAAATGAACAGACCCACGAACCTTATTTTCGCTCAACAGCAGCAACATTGGAACTGATTGAAGAAGCTGTTAAGCAGTTTCATCGTCCGGAAGAGGGTGTTAGTATTTTAGTTGCTCCGACGGGAATACAACTTTGTTCTGACGCGTTGTTTGAAGGGTGTGCTGAGTTGAGCGATCGCTACAATCTTTGCCGTCACTCCCACTTACTTGAAACAAAAGCACAAGAAAAATTAGCTCAAGAGAAATACGGTTGTACTGCAGTTGAACACCTTAGACGCATTGGCTATCTGGATAAACGTACTTCCCTTGCTCATTGCGTTCACTTAACAAACACCGATATTACCATCCTTGCTGAAACTCAATCCACAGTTGTACATAATCCTTTAAGTAACTTACGTTTGGGTAGCGGTATTGCTCCTATTTTGAAATATCGCCAAGCAGGAGTGAATGTATCCTTTGGTTGTGATGGTGCATCAAGTAATGACTCTCAAGATTTACTAGAAGCCATCAAAATCGGCTCCCTACTACACAACATTACCGAGATAGATTACCAGCATTGGATTACACCCCATCAATCAGTAGAAATGGCATCTTTAGGCGGTGCAAAGGGTTTAAACATGGGAGAGGAATTAGGCTCCCTTACTGTTGGGAAAAAAGCTGATTTAGTGATGTATGACCTCACTAGTTTATCACTACTACCCCGTACAAATCCCATTAATTTATTAATCTTTGGTCGTCCCACCCATGCTGTAGATAGTGTTTGGGTAAACGGTAAGCAGATCGTTGCTGATGGTCATGTGACTACTATCAATATGAATGAGTTAAGACAAGGATTATTTAACCACAGTCAGTGGCATGGAAAACGCAAGTCACATACTCTGGCTCAGATAGAAGCACATTATCGTATGGTAATGGGTTTGAGGAATAGTTAAGTTTAATTGCGCTCATTATGAATTAGTTTGCGTTCTTCACAAGTTCCTCAATAGATTTGTTTAGCTTTAAAGAGTAGGCAAGCAATAGTAACGCACTGACAAGGAAGTAATGAGTTATGATTTGGCACTACATTTTGGCATGGTTTCCAATGATACTTATTGCTATTATCAATGCAGGCATTCGAGAATTAGTTTACGCAAAATATTTCGGCGAACTCCGCGCTCATCAAATTTCAACTGTGACAGGGATTCTCTTGTTTGGTTTGTATGTTTGGATACTAACTCGTTTACAGCATATCCAATCAACTGAGCAAGCGCTGGTCATTGGATTGATTTGGCTTTTACTGACCGTAAGTTTTGAATTTCTTTTTGGTCACTATATTGTTGGCCTGGAGTGGAGTCAATTGCTAGCTGACTACAATCTCTTAGCTGGACGAGTTTGGATTTTCGTACTAGTCTGGATTGCAATAGCTCCATTAGTCTTTTTTTCTTTACAAAATCAAGTGTAATACTCATGCGAAACCGGGTTTCTAGACCTCACACTGTTTACAAAACAACTAACATTCCTATACAATTGTTAACTATTCTGTAATTTCCAGTAATTTCACTAAATTTTAGCTAATTATACTTAAGTATATATTCTTAATAAAATCATGTATTAAGCAATATTGAGTAATGCAAACTTTTTCCGGAAATTATTCAATTTTCATGGAATTCCTAAAATTCGGTTGCCATACTTGATGCAGGGGATCGCAAACCCCTGCTTGTTAAAATTCCTATTTAATTGCTGTTGATATGACAACCTTAACATCTTGTGTAGAAGAAAAATCTGGTGTTTCCGTTTGTCGCTACTGTCGTCATTACACTCCAGAGGGACAACGTGGGGGTACGTGTAAAATGCTCGATGTAGCAGTGAAATCTGAGTGGAAAGCGTGCTCTTTATCTATTCCCTCTTTTCAAACGGGTCGAGATTTATCTTCTCAACAATCGCAAACCGCTAAGGGTAACAATCACAGTAGAACCCTCGTGACCAATCACGCCGATAGGTAAGTTAACACTGCCTATAAAGTTTCCAATTAAGAGCACAATAATAGAACTGATTGCGATCGCAATATTCTGTTTGACTATCGCTTGGGCTCTTTTACCCAAACCCATCGCAGCTTCTATTTTCTCCAGCTTATCTGCCATGAGCACGATATCTGCGGTTTCCAATGCTACATCACTACCAATATTGCCCATTGCAATACCGACAGATGCTTGAGCTAGTGCAGGAGCATCATTAATTCCATCTCCGACCATTGCAACGGTTTGATATTGTTGCTGTAGACGGCGAATCACGTCAAGTTTATCTTCTGGTAAAAGTTGTGCATAAACTTGGTCGATACCAACTGCTTGGGCGACACTGCGAGCAGTGCGATCGTTATCACCAGTTAACATCACAATTTGTTCAACTCCCAACTTTCTCAATTGGGCGATCGCTCCTGCGGATTCTGCTCTCACTTCGTCTGCGATGGCGATCGCACCGATTACGGAACAAGGACGTGGGGTAGGATCGCAAGCCATTGCGCTCATATCAGAGAAATTCACGTTCTTCTGTGTTCCCATCACCTTTTCGTCACTTGGCTCTAAAGGCGCTGTTGCTACCCACACAACTGTTTTACCCTCTTCTTCCAGCAAACGAGCCGATTCCTTCAATTCATCCGGTAAATTTGTTACATACCCTTCGACAAAATCTGCTTTGCCAACAATCACCTGGTGTACCCCACCTACAGCACCCGTTCCTGAAAGCAATCCGGGGTTAGCAGTAGGGTTCAACGTCCCAACAATTCCCTGTCCTGGTATTGCTTTGACCCCTACCGCAGGCGACCAATCCAAATCAAGAGCTGCCTGTACAATTGCTTCACCAATAGGATGTTCTGAATAAGATTCCACAGCAGCAGCTATTTTTAATACATCTTCAACCGTATAAACACTGCTATTCAGAACCTGAGCAACCCGTACTTGACCTGTTGTCAGAGTTCCAGTTTTATCAAAAGCTATTGCTCTTACCTTACCAATCATTTCCAATTGAGCGCCATTTTTAAACAAAATCCCCTGTTTAGCACCATTAGCAATTCCAGAAAGTAATGCTGGCATAATTGCTGCCATTAGCGCACAGGGAGAAGCAACCACTAAAAAAGTTAGAGAGCGATAAACTGTAGTTTCCCAATCCCAACCTAAAATAAACGGAGGCAAAATTGCCAGCAATAACCCAATGATGACAATCCAGCGTGCATATCCCCTTTCAAATCCTTCGATAAACTCTTGGGAAGGAGGTGCTTCAGTTTGCGCTTGTTCCACCAAACGAATCACACGCTGAATCAAGCTGCTTTCCGGTGGTTGGTGTACTTTCAGATTGAGCGCACCATAACCATTAAGAGTACCAGCAAAGACTTCATCACCGACAGTCTTCTCCATCGGTATAGACTCCCCTGTAATAGCAGCTTGATTGAGGGTACTGTATCCAGAAACAATGACGCCATCGGTAGGAATCAACTCACCTGGTTTAACAACAATTTCATCCCCTACCTTTAATTGACTAATGGGAATGACTTCCTCCCGCCCAGAACGCAAAACCCTTGCTGTATCCTGCGTCAAGCTCATTAAACTGCGGATGCTTCTTTCTGTCCGTTGCATAGCATAGCCTTCCAGCGCCCCGCTGATAGAAAAGATGAGAATCAAAATTGCTCCATCAACAATTAAGTGGTACTCCCTCCGCCACAAACCTAAAGTAGCAGCACCCAAAGCCGCCACAATCATCAGCAAATCGACATCCAGTTCCTTCTCTTTGATAAGAGTAGTCAGTCCCTCACGGGCGCTTTCGTAGCCACCAATAACGTAAGCCGCAGGTAGCAGCAGTAACGCCCATCCCAAAAAGCCAAGGTGCAAAGCGAACCATCCGAAAAATAACAGCACTCCACAAAGGATTGCAGCTAACACTTCCGTATGTTCTTTCGTAAACTGGGTGAAACGTTGTGGATAAAGCATGAGAGTTGAAGTGACACACCTTTCTCAGTCTAAACCTTGACATTGATGTCAATGTCAAGGACTTTGTAAAGAGGGTGTAGGGTGTAGGGTGCGGAGCTGCATCCTTAGAGGATGTTTTAAAAGTCCTCTTGTTGGTAGCAAAACGTTTTATATCCCCCTTTATCCCCCTTAAAAAGGGGGAATTTGAGAGTATCTTCCCCCCTTGTTAAGGCTACGGTGTACACAGAAGTCCTAAAATCCTTGCCTGGTAAGATAAAAGCCTTAGTAGGTAAGGTTTTGAGTTGAGCCTATTGATTCTCAATAGTGCCAGCTTATTGATAGAGGTTGAACGGAAAATCAAGGATTTCAAAAAATCATTTTCCGTTCTTTTCCGTCCATTTGATTCCCAACTCGACTTGTGTGTACACCGTAGCCTTGTTAAGGGGGGCTAGGGGGGATCTGGATACAAAGGTAGACTTTACAAACATCCTCTTAGTACTTTCATAAAGTTCCCTAATACCTGAATCGCTGGGGTTGAACTTTTTAGCCACTCTTAAAAATTAGCCTCTGAACGGTTACTTCCTAACGTCTTTATCACTCCCCACTGTTCGGGATTGTCTTCTCAAAATCTGCAGCGAATCGTAGATATTTTCCTTGATAACCTCAATCGCTATCGCACTGGACAGCCGTTACTAAATGTAGTGGATAAGCAAGCAGGTTATTAAATCAACTAACAAATAAAACTGTACTATTAGATTTAACAAATAAATCAACTAGAATACTTCATGCGTCGCGACTCGATTTTTTATAAACTTTTTCAACAATCTCCGGCTCTGTTTTTTCAACTCCTGACAACACCGCCAACAAATGCGGATAATTACCGATTTGATTCCGTCGCTGTGAAGGAACCTAAGTTTGAAATAGATGGGGTATTTCTACCACCAGAAAGCGACACTCCAGGGATTGTATATTTTTGTGAAGTACAGTTTCAGAGGGATGAAACGCTATATGAAAGGCTCTTTGCTGAATCTTCACTCTATTTCTACCGCAATCGTGCTAGGTTTAGTGACTGGCAAGTAGTGATAATTTATCCCAAAAAGAGTATAGAACAAAGCGACATTTATCCTCATCGCTCACTACTTAATGGCGGTCAAGTACTGAGGGTATATTTAAATGAATTGGGAGATATTCGCTCCTTACCTGTGTGGGTGGCGTTGATGGTGCTAACTACGGTAGACGAGAGCCAAGCACCAGAAGAAGCTAGGTACTTATTAACTTGAACCCGTGAACAAGCACCATCACAAACCAGTCGCGCCATAATAGAGATGATAACGACGATCATGGTGTACAAGTTTGACTATTTAAGTCGAAGCGAGGTTGAATCAATGCTAGGGATAACAATAAAGGAAACGAGAGTTTATCGAGAAATTAAGGAAGAAGGACGGGTTGAAGGACGGGTTGAAGGACGAGAGGAAGCAACAGTTAATCTTGTGATTCGACTGTTAACTAAGCGTTTTGGAGACATCTCTTATGAAATGCGCTCTTTAATTTCTAGTTTACCTTTGCGTGTTCTCGAAGATTTGAGCGAAGCACTGTTAGATTTTACCACCTTGGCTGATTTGCAATCTTGGTTAGAAGCGCGAACTGATTAAAAGACTGCTGATGGGTAAACAGAGTTATGTAACCGGATCAAAAAAGGCACTTTGAGGAGTGAGAGAGCCAGATGCGCTCTGGGGCTAACGCGCCCCCTCAGGTGCAAGATGTCAGATATCCCACACCCTTTTTAACATATTCGCGGAATTCCCGCTGGCTAAGGTCAGAGAGTCGCCCCTCTGCCTCGCCTACAAAACCGTGCGTGAGATTTTCACCTCACACGGCTCCTCAATGATTTGGTCTTTGTCATAGACACCTCTCTCAGCTTTATCATCATTGGCTGTTTTTGTATCGTGGCAGTGTCGGTGGAGTAACTGAAAATTATCTTTTGTGTCTTTTCCGCCTTTTGAGCGTGGTTTTACGTGGTCTATTTCTAGTAAATCTCCATCTTTAAAGTACAATCCGCAGTGGGCGCATATTCCTTTCTGTTTTTTCAAGACTTGGAAATGTCGGCATCTAACACGTATCTAGATTTTTGTGCTTTATCCCTTCTTTTGAACCAGGCGGTCATCCCTGAGTATTTCTGCTCATTTCGACCAACGAATCACAGCATCCGCCATGCGGTGGGGTGGTTCATCAGTGCTACCATAGAAACTAAAAGAAAAAGGTAATCTTGTGTCTGTCTACGCTTATAACAGCGCAATCGACTCTTGGCAAACTCCGACTGTACCTACGGAACCAGTTTGGCGTTTTAGTGTTGAGCAGTACCACCAGATGATTCGTCAGGGTATTCTTACTGAAGACGATCCAGTGGAACTTCTCGAAGGATGGATAATTCCTAAATTGCCAAAAAATCCGCCACATCGGGCTGCTACAACACTGACTCGAAATGCTTTGGAAGAGATTGTCCCAGAGCGATGGTATGTAGATACACAGGAACCTGTGACTTTAGGTGGTAGCGAACCAGAACCTGATGTTGCAATTATTCGCTTAACGACTCGTGATTATCTCGATCGCCATCCCGGTTCGCATGATATCGCTTTAGTCGTAGAAGTTGCTGATTCTTCATTAGAAAAGGACAGAACTGTCAAAAAACGCATTTATGCTCGTGCAGCTATTCCAGTTTATTGGATAGTCAATCTTATCGAACAACAATTAGAAGTGTATACCCAACCTCTCAACTTGTTAGCAGAACCAACTTATCAGCAACGCAAAGATTATACATTGTCAGATAGTGTTACTGTTGACATTACAGGACGTGAAATAGGTCGTATATTTATACGAGATTTGATACCTTGAATTTTCAAAATTAAGTAGAAAAACAAAATTAAATTTATATTATTCGCGGGAGAAAAAATTAGCTTCAATACTACTGGATTAAGGGGCTTCCAAGAAATAATTTATCCATCTTGTGGACACGAGCCGCTCCACTCGTTCACGGGCGAGGACGCCCGTACCACAAGAGATTTTTGGATACTTTTTTCTTTGGAAGTCTCTAAGCCGGAATAGAAACCCGGTAACTTCTGCGAAACCGGGTTGGGTGGTACTTCGACTATTGTTAATCGAGCAGTATTGGGAAGGGAGTAACATTACGATAGACCAGTGACTTGTTCAATTCGATGAAATAACTCTGGATTCAACTTGTACACAGCAGGGTAGTGTAACTTAACTTGATTTAACGAAGCAATCAGAGTATTGGTTGGAGAAGCTAAAATTTCAGTGAGGATGTTGTTCAGAAATCTTTTTCTATCTTGTTCTGAATCGTAGAAAGTGAAGGAGTCGGTTAAACAAAATGCAGCGAGTCTTTGAAATCCATTCATGATTAAAGAATCCTGATGCAAAAGTTCGTACTGGTCAATAGCTGCAACTCTATCCTTGGTACTTTCATACAGTTCGCTAATACCTGAATCGCTGGGGTTTAACTTTTTAGCCACTCTTAAAAATTGACAAGCGCATCTCCATATTTCAAAGTTTGCTAAGTTAGCAGCAATTTTTGTCACTTCATAGCCTAAATCTGCAAATCGATGAGCGGCATATTGTCGGATTTCAATATTTTCAGGTAGTATAGAGATGATATGATTGGCTGTAACTTCTATTTTTTCTGATTCGCCAGTAAAAAGATAAACTCGACAGATGAAGAAAAAAGCTTCAAAATCATTATAATCGGCTTTACCATCAGCATAAATAGCACGCTCAGCCCAGTGGAGAGCTTCTGGATAATTCCTTTCATTAAGATAGGTTTCAGCTATGTCTAAATAAGAAGTAGAATTAAAAGGTTCTAGTTTTATGGCTTGTTGAAAGTAGTCACGAGCACTACTATACAGAGAAGGTTTATCATAGACTCTAGAATTTAAGTTTTCAGCTTGTTGCTTGTAGGCTTGACCAAAATTATTCCAATAAAGCGCTACATCAGGGTTAGTTTTCGTTAATGTCCTATAAATTTTAATCGCGAAATCCCAATTTTCAATTTGGATGTAACAAAGACCTAAGAGATTGCGAGCCGTATCGAATTGTGGTGCTAAAATAAGAAGTTGCTTAAGTGCTGAAATGGCATCTGACCATTTTTCTTCCTGCATTTTCTCTTGTACTTGGTCAACCAATTTTTGAATTTGGTCACTGTACTTTTGCATGACATCATAGTTGTCTCTGGCTTTTGGCTCCGAAAGAGTTTTGTATGCTAACTGGATTTTTTTAAATTGTTCCGGTTCTTTTTTAGGAGAATATTTGCGAACTAACCAACAGTACGCTCGCTTAATTTCTTCAGTCGATGCTTGGGGTGAGACTTCTAGTATTTGATAAAGTTCATATGTCATTTAGGAGTCTTCCATATCAAATAAAAAGTCCTACGAGGCGATCGCCAGCTTCTTGAATGACTTCCATAGTAAGCGTTCAGCCGTCAGCTATCAGCTATCAGCTATCAGCTATCAGCTATCAGCTATCAGCTTTTATGAGCTATAGAGGTTCACGGGCGAGGACGCCCGTACCACAAGAAATTCCACAAGAAATTTTTGAAGACTTTTTTACTTGGAATCCCTTTATACTGACTTAATAAGCTAGCACAGAAGCGTTCACTTGACCAAAACGGCGATCGCGGCTTTGGTAACTCAACAAAGCTTGATGAAAAGCCGTGCGGTCAAAATCGGGCCAAAGAATGTCAGTGAAGTACATTTCTGTATACGCTATTTGCCAAAGGAGAAAGTTACTCAACCGCATCTCACCACTAGTGCGAATCAGTAAGTCTGGGTCAGGAGTCCCAATTGTGTAAAGATATTGGTCCACTAGACTTTCACTCACATCTTCAGGATTGAGTTCACCTCGTTGAGCTAATTCTACCATTTGACGACAGGCGATCGCAATTTCGTTACGACTACCATAATTGACAGCAACAGTAAAGTGAACAGCTTGGTTGTGCAAAGTTTCCGCCATTGAACGTTCTATCTCCATCTTTAAAGACAGAGGTAGAACAGACAAATCTCCAATAAACGAAATTCGCACTCCTTCATGATGCATTTCCTCTAACTCTTGACGCAGCATCCGTTCAAACAAAACCATCAGGAAATCTACTTCTTCAATAGGTCGCCGCCAATTTTCCGTAGAGAAAGCATAAGCTGTCAGCGCCTTAATTCCCCAATCCTTACAACACCGCAGCAATTCTTTCAGCGTCTTTGCTCCCTGGCGGTGTCCAGCGATACGCGGTAATCCCCGACGATTCGCCCACCGACCGTTACCATCCATAATAACAGCCACGTGCTGTGGTAATTTCTTGATATCTAAATCATCAGGGAGTTTTAAAAGGTTAGAATTCATAGATTTTTTTTAGTTTTTAGTTTTTAGTTGTTAGTTGTTAGTTGTTGGTTGTTGGTTGTTGGTTGTTAGTTGTTAGTTGTTAATAATTTACTACTATCTACTAACCACTAACCACTAACTACTATCCACTATCCACTATCCATTACCTCACAAACAAATCTTGCAAATACTTTGGTGTGAGGCTGTTGTTCCAAACCCAAAGACGATGCATTGCATAAGTAAAGGTAAAGATAAGAGTAGCTTTGTTAGTCAAAGACCAACTACTCCAATTGAGTGTACCCATCATGCGACGCAAAGTACGCACTAGGCTATTTCGCTGATAATGATTACCGCGTGTTTTAATGAGCGTCTGTCCTATCCGTAGGAGGGAAGTGTCTGGAAAAGCCCAAAGTCCAAATCCCCAAAATTTCGTCATGTGGTTAATTTCATCCCAAACCAATTCTTCTAAAACATCTTGAAGTACGCCAGTGGTATGAGCCATTAACCACAAGTAAAGACAGGTTGCTCCATACTCAGTTACCACTCGATGTAACCCGTGGCGATATAAGTCTTCATAGGGATTGTCGGTAGGAAGATAACCTCTGACAGTGCGGAAAGTAGGGGTTATTTTCTTTCCCGTTAATTGGTAATACACTTTAATTAAGGCGGGAGTGTGCTGACGTTCCTCTTTTTCCCACAAACCAAGTTCTATTAATTCTCCATTTTCATTGACTGTTCCTCCCACAAACCGAGCAAGTTGGGGATGCAACTTTTCTAAATATTGTCGGCTGGTTTGAGTATATCCTCGGATAGGAGCTTCGGTATCTATCGCCCCGACAAGAATAGACAAAAATACCTCTGGGTTTAAACCAACAATTTGATTTGAAGAAATAGCTCCCCAGTCAATTGGTTTCCAGGGGCGCGGTTGGGGATTTTGAAATTGAATAGGTAAATCTTGTAAGCGATCGCACAGTGTCTCCATAGAAAGATAAAAGTCTGCAAGAGAACGAATGCGGCGTTGTATTTGAAAGTAATGGGGATTGGAATAAACTTGACCCGTCAAATCTTGTGAAATTGAGGTGATAACATTCAACATATTCTTTACTTTTGTGCTTTGCTAATAGCGTAAGCAACCTCAAAATCCTTTGTCAGTCGGCTAAAGTCGGGAAAAAAGTAGGATTTACAAAAACTTATCCGAAACTATAGGTTCTAAGATTGTAGAATCAGTAATAATTCACTCCTATAGCGTTTCCCAATCTACTGAGGTACAAATTCATCTGCGTTAATCTGCGTTAATCTGCGGTTAATTCTTTCTTCCCATACCTCACTAACATGAGAATCGCTATAAAACTTGAACCTACATACCCTCGTCGTAAAGCAATGGACGCCGAAGCAGTATTAGCTTGGTTAGACACCGTTATTCCTGCTCAAACTGGCGAACGGTTGAGCGAGCTACAAAAAGTTATTCTTCAGCAAGTTTGGTTAGGTCGAAAATACTTAGACATCGCCAACTGCTATGGTTGTACAGAGGGACACGCTAAGGACGTTGGTTCCTATTTATGGAAGCTTCTTTCCAAAGTACTAAAGCAAAAAATTACAAAAAGTAATTGTCGAGCCATTTTAGAACGATATTTATCAAAAACAACTACCATATCAAATCTGCTTGATTATTCTTGCTTTCAAAACCCCAACCCAACTGCACAACCCCCGGCTGTATGCGAGGTGAAACGAGAAGACACTCATTTTATTGGCAGAACAGAAACCATCTTACACCTTAGCACATTAGTCGAGCAAGGAGCAAAAGCGATTGTCATTCAAGGTGAGGGAGGTGTTGGGAAAACAACCTTAGCTCAACATTATCTTCAAACTCAAGGATTTGAGTTTGTTTTAGAACTACTCATGGCGAAGGAAACTCAAAATATCACCGCTGTAGAACACGTTGTTCAAGAGTGGCTGAAACAGGATTTTCATGAAGAACCAGGAGTTGAGTTTGGGGTAACACTGTGGCGATTAAAAAGACAACTTCATACTCGTCGAATTGGGATATTAATTGATAATTTAGAACCCGCACTTGATGGACAAGGTCGATTTATTACCTCTCACCGCAATTATGTAGAGTTATTACGTATTTTAACTGATTCAAGGATAAAATCTTTGACGCTTATAACAAGTCGCGATCGCCTTTGCGAACCAGAAGTCAATGTAGCTCACTACCGTCTCCCCGGTTTAGAAGCAAAAACATGGCAAGAGTTTTTTAACAACCGTGGTTTACCTACAGACTCACCAACACTAAAAATTATACACTCTGCCTATGGAGGAAATGCAAAAGCGATGGGTATCCTGTGTGGTTTAATTCAGCAGGATTTTGACGGCGATATGACTACTTATTGGGAAGAACATAAAGCCGACCCCCTATTTGCTACCGACTTAAAAAATTTGGTCGTCAGCCAAATCAACCGACTTCAAGTCCTTGATATCCAAGCGTATCACCTGCTTTGCCGTTTGGGCTGTTATCGCTATCAGGATATACCCAGAATCTCAAAAGAAGGCTTGTTGAGTTTACTGTGGGATGTTCCTTCATTTCAACATCAGCAAATCATTGCATCTTTGAAAAATCGCTCTCTCGTGGAGTGTTACAAAGGTGAATATTGGCTTCATCCTGTGATTCGTTCGGAAGCAATATCTCGCTTGCGTATGAGTAATGAATGGGAAACCACAAACCGCAAAGCTGCAGAGTTTTGGACAGCCAGCGTGGGAAGGATTACTAGTTTTAAAGATGCGCTACAAGCTTTAGAAGCATATTATCATTATATAGAAATCCATGACTTTGAGTTAGCTGGGAAGGTCATTCTCAAAAGCCGACACAATCAATGGCAGCAGTTTTTACCTCTTGGTAGCACTTTATACCGGATGGGATGGTTGCAACCTTTAATTGTTGCTATGACTCTAGTGATTGAAAATATTTCTAGCCACCAACTTCTTAGCGAACTTTATAATATTTTAGGAGATTTGTACTGGATAACAGGGAAAATTGAGCTAGCAATTGAATGTCAAGAAAAAGCGATTTTCATATCTAATCAAGCTCTGAAAGAAATTTTTAATAAAGAAGATAATAAACATACTCTCTACTATTTTAAAATGCTAGAAGTCGATTCCCTCTTGAGCATTGGGCTTTACAAAATTGACTTATGGGAATTAGAAGTGTCTGCTCAGTTTTTTCAGCGAGTCATTGAATTAGCACAAAATACCGACCACTATCGTTGGGCGGAAAAAGCTACTGTGTGTTTGGCTTTAGTCAATTCCTACTTAGGTTGGTATGATGAAGCAAAGACATTAGCAAATGTGGCTTATCAAACTATTGCATCACAGCCACTGGTTGAACAAACTGGTAGATTTGCTTATTTTATCCAAATCTTGGGACAAACATACGTGAATTTAGGCGATTTTAAAAAAGCGAAGGAGATGTTCGTCAAAGCATTAGCTTTTGCTGAAGAAAGTCACTATATGCAGGTTAAAGCAAGAACATTGAACGGTTTAGCGGAAATTTATCGACAATATTCAGAATTTGAATTAGCTTTGGTAAATCATTTAGAAGCTATCGAACTTTTGGATAAAATAGGAGCTAAATGTGACTTAGCGATCGCAAAATTTCAATTAGGACTTACTTATCAAAATATGAAGCATTCAGAGGAAAGTGGGGTTTATTTTCATCGAGCCATTCGACTTTTTGAAGAGATGCAAGCACCTAAACAAATTCAAAAAGTTTTTGAGTATTGGAGAACTGACTTGAAAGTGAGGAATTCTCTAACGTAGATGACTGGTTTAAATGAACCGCGAAGACGCAAAGAGCGCAAAGGAAGAGGAATATATGAGCGGTAATTTTATAGCACTGAAGGGAGTATGCGTAAGCTCTGACTTATCAGAATATCTTGTTTAGGAGCATAACCATAATAAAAGTTTCTTAATTTCTTAGCGCCTTTGCGTGAGTTTTCTTGAGAGTATATGAGCTGACGTGATATTATTAGACATAGGCGTGGAAATTAAATATCCGTATCCTGAAAGCGTTGGTAGGGGCGAACGGCTGTTCGCCCTTACATCTTTTTCACGCCTATGTCTATTGAAAACTTCAGTGCGCTACATAGAAAGAAAGCAGGATTCCGGATAAGGAGAATTATTTTTCAACTCCTTGCAACACCGCCAACAAATGCGGATAATTACCGATTTGATTCCGTCGCAGTGAAGGAACCTAAGTTTGAAATAGATGGGGTATTTCTACCACCAGAAAGCGACACTCCAGGGATTGTATATTTTTGTGAAGTACAGTTTCAGAGGGATGAAACGCTATATGAAAGGCTCTTTGCTGAATCTTCACTCTATTTCTACCGCAATCGTGCTAGGTTTAGTGACTGGCAAGTAGTGATAATTTATCCCAAAAAGAGTATAGAACAAAGCGACATTTATCCTCATCGCTCACTACTTAATGGCGGTCAAGTACATCGGGTATATTTAAATGAATTGGGGGATATTCGCTCCTTACCTCTATGGGTGATTAAAAGACTGCTGATGGGTAAACAGAATTCTGTAAATAATTGTAAAATCTCTGTATTCTGTTCGTAGTTGCGCTTTAGCGCATGCATCGCAACTACGAACGAACAATTAAAATGCTTCTACTTCTATTCTTGAGCCTTCTGGAGACTTATAAACTTTGACCTGTGGTAGTCGCTCTCCTAATGCTTTAACATGGGTTATGATTCCAATCAATCTGTCTTGTTGTCGTAGAGATTCGAGAATTTGGTGGACTGTTTCTAGTGTCTCTGTATCTAGGGTTCCAAATCCTTCATCTAAAAATAAACTGCCCAATTCTGCACCCATAGATAGTCTCTCAGATAAAGCAAGTGCCATAGATAGGGAGGCTGCAAAGGTTTCACCACCTGAAAGGGTTTGCACTCGCCTTGATTCACCGCCATTCCAGTTATCTTCGACGCGGTAGTCTCCATCCTGAATTTTGAGGGTGTAGCGAGAGTCGGTGAGTTCTTGCAATACGTTTGTTGCGCGTGTTACTAACTCTGTTTCCAAATGTTCTAGAATAAATGCTTGAAATTCATTGTTTTTAAGATTGTTGGCAAGTGTGGTGTAGGTTTCGGCTTGTGTCTTGACAACGGCTAACTCGGCTTGCTGTTTTTCGACTTGCTTTTGTTTGGATTGTGCGTCTTGTAACCAAGCCATGAGGTTTGCACGTTGGTTTTGGGCTTGATTGAGTTGTGCTTCAGCCGTAGTTTTCTCATCACGTAGAGAGTTGAGGGTTGATTCGTTGGTGGTGCGATCGCCTACTAGGGATTTGACTTCCTCAATTTGTGTTTCTAATCTCACCTTGGTGCTATCATAATCTGTAATCTCTTTTTGCCAACGGACTTGCTGTGGAGAATCTGCTTGGGCGCTCAGAAAAGTTTCTTCTGTAAACCCCGCACTGACAAGAGCTACTTCCCATTCGGTTTGCAATTGTTCCCTGTGGGAATACGCCGCATCAACATCATCACTGGCTTTTTTGTCTTCAGTGTCACACTCAACACAACTTCTATCCGCAGCTTGATGAGACTTAGTGGCTTGTTGCAACTTTTTCTCAAGCTTCTGTCGCTCTTCTTCTAATTCTGCTTGCAACTCTGCACAAGAACGACCTTCAGTAATTTCACGTATTTGACTTTCTACTTGCTGTAACTGTTGCTCCCAACGTTTGACTTCCTCTTGAGATGTATCATGTTCTACTAGAGCTGTTGTATGGGCTTTGTTAGCTGCTTCTAAAGCTTGTTGAGTTTCGCGTACCTGGGCGGCTGCTTCTTTTTGCTGTGCTAAAGCTTCATGATACTGGCGATCGCTCTGTTGCAATTCCTCTAACTCTTGGCGCAGTACATCGACTTCCCAAGATTTTGTTTGCAAGACAACGCTAATTTCCTGTTTTAAGTTGTTTAATTTTACTTCATGTTCAGCTAATTCTTGTTGAGACTCTAACTCTTTTTGCTTATAATTCTCAACAGTTGCTTCTGCTTTGGTGACAGCTTTATCAGCTGCTTTGTATTCTTTCTCCGCCGTTTCTTGTTGAGAATTTAATTCTGCTGTTTCGACTTGTTCAACTTCTGGTAAGGGTAATAATTCTGTTTCTCGGTATGTTCCATTACACACGGGACAGGTGTCACCATCATGGAGTGTTTGACGTAAAGCAGCAGCGTGGTTACTTTGTAGTGCTAGACGATTGGCTTCTTCTGCTTCCTGTAATAATCTTTGCTTTTCTTGCAGAACTTGCTGAGTTTGTTTGAATTTATCAGCAGCTTCTTGATATTTCTTTTCAGCTTTTTGCTTATCTAATAAAGTTTTTTCCAGCTTTTGACGACTCTTTAAAGTCTGTTCCTGTAATGATTGATAATAACCCAGTTGAGAAGAAACTTCCCGCAATTGCTCCAATCGCGTACCACCAGGAGAATATTGTAGAAGGGCTTTTTCCGCTTCTACAACTTCTGTTTCAGCGTTTTGTAGCTGATTTTCAACATTTTTTAATTCTTGTTTTGCTATCTCTAGATTAGCTTGTCTTTGCTTCCAGTTATTGTTAACTCTTGTTAACTCTATCTGATACTGTTGTCGTTGTTCCTCATATTTTTTAGCAGAATTTAACGCCTCTTCTCTCGCTTTTAAGTGTGGTTCCATCTGGTTGGATTGAACTGTAACTTCTTCCAGATGTGCCTTTTGCTGTTCCAATTGCTTTTTTGCTTGACTGAGACGCTGTTGTATAGTTATAGCAGTAGCTTTCACTTTTTTATATGTTTCTCTAGCAGTTTTTACCAAAGCGTAGCGGTCTTTAATTTGGTCTGCTTCTCTAGCTTGCTGCAAGCGTAACGTCAAATTCTTTATATCATCTTTTTTTGCATTATGTTTATTGAAATCTGTTTGCAAACTAGATAAACGTAATATATCTTTTAGTAACTTTTCTTCATTATCAAGGGCTTTTTGTGCTTTAACAACTGCTTCATTAAAGCTAGGTATTTGTTGCTCAATCTTCTGAAATTCCTGCTGTTTAGCTGCAACTTCCTCATCTGTCGGTAACTGTAATGCTTCCAATTGACGCTCAAGAATTTGATACTCTTGCTTGAATTTGTTTGCTTGCTCTTGCGCTTGTTGGCGCATAGTCTCGAAAATCTGGAACCCAGCTAAGTCACGCAGTATATCCCGACGTTTTACTTTATTCCCTTTGATAAATTCATCAAACTTACCTTGAGGTAATAAAATAACGCGGGTGAAGGTTTCATAATCCATCCCCAAAATCTGCTCAACCCGCTTGGAGACACTTTTTTCCTTTGTCTCTAATTTTTCTGCAGTTCCATTTTGCACCCGTTCTAAAATGGCTTTACTTTCAGGAGATTTGGGGCGATCGCGCCAAGTCCGGGTAACTCTATACTCCACGCCCCGTACAGAAAAGCGGAAACTGACTTTGAGATTTTGACTACCGAGACTGACTATCTCTTTTGCACTTGCATCCTTATTATACCGAGCCACATGACCATACAATGCATAAGTCATAGCATCCAGCAAAGAAGTTTTACCTGCTCCGGTTGCTCCGGTGATAGCAAACAAGTCTAAGTCGGAGAAATCCAAGGTTTGGCGAGAGCGAAAACTCGTAAAACCTTCAAGGGACAATTCAAGCGCTCGCATCACAGTTCTCCTGATATGGTTGTTGGAATATGTCTAATACCGATTGCGGTACTGTAGTTTCATGACGTTGCATATAGTAGTGGCGGAACTCTAGAGATATATACCTGGTTTCTCTGTTCGCTGCCATAGATTTTTCCGAAAAAGTGATAATAATGTTATAATAAACCTAATAATTAATCGCCAAGTGAATAATGGCAACCCGACAAATTGTAATCAGTATCCCTGAAAAGGTGTTGCTGGCTGAAAAGACTGACGAAGCAGCCTTTTCCCGTGAATTGTGTATACTGGCAGCTATCAAATTGTACGAATTGGGACGCCTCTCCTCAGGTCGAGCCGCTGAACTTGCTGGAATGCCACGAGTTGAATTTCTATTAACGCTAGAGCGTTACAAAGTTTTTCCATTAGAAACAGAACTGCAAGAATTGGAAAGCCAGCGTGCCTGAAGCTATGGTACTAGCTAATGAAACATAGGTAGGAAAATTTGGAATTAACAATTAACCATTCAAGCGCTTGCATCACTGTTCTCCTGATATAGTTGTTGAAATGCGTCTAATACCGATTGCGGTACGATAGTTTCATGACGTTGCATATAGTAGCGGCGAAACTCTTCCACTGCATCAAATTGGTTGCTTTCTTGGAGCTCAATGGACTTGTCTTGCTTAACTTTGGAGTAGTCAGGTTCAACTATCAATGTCTGTGGACACACCTTTCGCACCATCTCAGCTAAACCCATTTTAGGCGCACTCAGTTCAATTGTCAGTTTTAAAAAACCTGGATGTTCCCGATGGGCTTCGAGGGTATCTTCTAAATCTGTTTCATCACATCTAACGACTTTTAATGGCTTTTGACAGGGAAGTGGTTTGAATTCTGCTTTTGCTGGACGCCCCGGTTCAACTTCGACTAAGTAAAATCCCTTATCTTCTCCTGCTTCACCAAAATCCAACTGAATTAAAGAACCTGAATAATAAGTTGGTGCGGAATGAGAAATCTCTTGGGGTTTATGGATGTGACCTAGGGCGATATACTGGGCGACGGGTGGTAGAGTTTGTCCCGACATGATATAAGTATCTCGCGTGTAATAATCTACCTCTGAATAAGCACGTCGAGAACCTTCTACTGTCATATGTGCCATAATGACGTTGACGCTATCATCTTTAAAGCTAGTTGTCAAATTCCCCAAGAGTCTTTGTACCTGGTAGCGATAATGCTGACGTTGTTCTAAATCGTCCTTTTCCCACAAATCCTCGTATTTTAATAATCTCCGTTCAGAGACAAATGGCATAGCTGCAATACACAACTTTCCACCGGGAGTGTCGAGGTTAATGACACCTCCTTTATTTGCTCGTTGCGGTCTACCTAAGGTTTGGACTCCTACGTAGGATAAGAGTTTTGCAACTCCATCAAAACGAAAAGGGGAATCATGATTTCCTGCGATCGCAACTGCAGGAATTTTTGCTTCTTTGAGTTTGCAGAAGAAACTATAGGCGACTTGTTCCGCTTCAGCTGGTGGGTTGGGAACATCATAAATATCACCTGCGACTAACACAGCGTCAACGTCTAGAGTCTTTGCTTGATTGAGTAGTTCATCAAGTGCGGCTGCAATTTCTGGCGTGCGATCTTCGCCTTTGAGTCGTCTTCCTAAGTGCCAATCAGATGTGTGAATTAGACGCATAAGAAACACAGGGTGTAAGGGCTTTCCGATTGTTCGTCTGCATATTGGTGGGGAACTCGTGCTAAGCACGACGAGAGTGCGTAAAGTCTAGTGTAGTACATAGTTCATCCTTACCAATGATTCCCCGGACTCCCTCGCGTGGATTCTGAGATTGCTCAAGCTCGGAAGGTAAGAAAGGTTCAGGTAGCGATCTCCGTCTCAATTGTTGAGGATTTTTGATTGGGGTAGGCTTGGGTGGAAATGATTGTTGAGATTCTTGCTGTATTCGAGCAGATGCAGAAGCCCAACTAGGAAATAAATTTTCATCGCCCCATCACTTCAGATAGTAAAACCACTTCAATTCCAGCTAATCCTGACATAGTAATGAATTTATCACAAAATCATTTACTTTTTTGAGTGCCACCTTACAGGTTAATTCTCATTAACTAAAGCTTATTGATATTGAATGAAGTAACTGTTTTTTGTTACAACCCTTGCTCTGCTTTATTTTTATGCTTTTTCTTATGTCGAACTCAGGTTCTATAATAAGGGTGCCGAGGTCATTTATCTTACAGGTAAAGGCATCTCCGAAATTCTTCGCGCTCTTACAGCAAAAGCTTCATAATAAATAGAGGAAGTAAATGATTTTATCTTTTTTCCTCTCTATTAAAAAATAGGAGTAACAAGATGAACGCTCACAAAATAGAAGCTGTTTTAGCTGAAGATGGAACTTTAACACTGCGTGGCTTACCTTTTCATGCAGGGGATGCTGTGGAGGTAATTATCCTCGAAACTAAAACTCCACAACAAACTGTTGCATCACCCAGCCAACCAGAGGCAAATCTTTATCCACTGCGTGGGAAAGTAGTCCGTTATGATGACCCCACTGAACCAGTTGCTTTGGAAGATTGGGAAGTTTTGCAATGATTGTACTTGATACACATATTTGGGTCTGGTGGGTTGACGGTAGCGAGCGATTAACCAAGAAACATCAAGAATATATTGAGGAATATCAATCTCAGGGTTTGGGAGTAAGTATTGTTTCTTGTTGGGAAGTTGCCAAACTAGTAGAAAAAAATCGGCTTGTTTTTTCTTGCCCAGTTAATGAATGGCTAGAAGCTGCTTTGGCTTATCCTGGAGTACAATTATTAAACTTGACGCTACCGATAGTAGTTGATTCAACCCAGTTAAGTGGATTTCATAGTGACCCTTTCGACCAAATAATTGTAGCGACAGCAAGAATTAATGGTTTTCCTCTGCTAACTGTTGATGGGAAAATCCTTGATTATCCCGGCGTAGAAACACTGTCGTAGCGTCAGAATAAAGCTATAAGCTTCCAATAACGTTATTGTAAAATACAATTAATGATTTGGTAAATGCCTCGACTACGGTTGGGGCTGGGGAGGATACACCCCAATACACAGTAGAATTTAGTACTAGTTACTAGATTTTACCGATTTAAATGGTATCCGGAACCACCTCAAGAACCTCTGTGCTTTGCAAAGCTTGTTGATAAGCTGTCTGTATTTTTAAATTACCATCTATCAAAGGTTTAACCAACGCCTCTGCTATAGTTAATTCACTGGTAAAGGCTTTTAGATTTCCAGCATCAATACTATCAAAAAGCTCATTTAATTCGTTGACAAAGTCAGGATAATTTTCTACTGCATATATAAAAATATTAGTATCTAAATAAACTTTTTCTCCTCGAATAGCATTCAAAATGACTAAGTATCGCGTTCCTTGCTAATAAAATCATCTGCTTCCTGTGGTGTAGCAAAACAACCTTTTCCAGTTCCAATGATACTACGTAAAGATTGTCTTTTTTTAGGCGAAGTTTCCAGAATCACAATGACATCAACAACTGCACCGGGAGTCAATTCCGGTGAACGAATTTCAAGAACTCCGCCTGGTTGAACAACCGCCTGTTGTCTAAGTGCTTGGTTCATATTTTTATCTCTAGGAGCATCTAGTACAGACATAATAATACTAGCGCACTTGGACTAGTGGGTCCAACCAACGGAAACATATTGCCATTGTTCCGATGCATGACAATATTCGCACAAAAACTTGGCTCGTTCTCGTACTTGATTTTGAGTAGCTTCACTAATGTAACGATTCGCAGACAAATCTCTAACTCCCTATAATTCACTTTGGTTTTGAGTTAGCGATACATTTCTGATTATCCGATTCACCAAACTCAGATAATCGTCTAATTATTCATATTCATCTAATTCTTTTTCTTCCTCTGAAGTAAGTGCAGATTCTTTTTGTTTAGTTAATAAGACCTCAATTCGTCCTTGTACTAAGCTGGAAGCTCGAAATATCGGTACTCCTTCTACTAACTCAATGCGGACAGCACCATTTAATGGTAAACTGTTGGGCAAGTGTGATATTTTCATACGCTTTGCGAATGCTATCAATAAAATCAGAAATCTTAACCGCTTATTTAAGACCTTTGTCTCTTCCAAATTATAGCTCTCTCGGCTCGTACCTTGGTATTAGAAATTGTTGTTAAAATTAATGTGTTGGCTTTCAGATTTGTTCAGGATTGATTATATATGAGTCAATTTATTCAGTCAATCAACTTGCAAATATCACCTGATTCCCTAAATCAAGGTGAAAAGGCTATCCGTCAAGAATTAGCCCTACAGCTATATATACAAAATATTTTTACCTTTAGTCAAGCGCGTCACTTGGCTAACTTATCCATATGGGAATTTCAGAAAATTTTGGGGCAAAATAAAATTGAACGTCATTATAATGAAGCAGATTTAGCCCAAGATATTAAAATAATTGAATCTGGTTTTTAGAAATTGTGACGGTTATTTGTAATGCTACGAGTAAAACTTGTACAACTAACCACTAACCACTATCACTTCTTCAAAATTCAATATCATCATCATCTTCATCAATCGCAACTTCGCTTTCACGGGTTGCGTAGGGGGGGAAGGGGAAATTGATTAGAATGGGGGAGGGAACTTCGGGTTGATGGATAAACATACTTCCGGATTTTAGGAGGAGCGATCGCTTGCGACATCCGCCTGAGAGAAAGTTATACTCTGCGCTTTCAGCTTCTGCGGAATCGAGTCTACCTACGACACGAATTGCAGCTTGTCCGACAACACGACGTTCAACTTCTGAGGCTGTTTGCTGTGCGCCAATAAGAATAATTCCCAAAGAACGTCCTCGTTCTGCTATCTCTACAAGTAGGTTTTTGATTGGGCTACGTCCTTCACGAGGCGCATATTTATTTAATTCATCAAGAACGATAAAAACCACTGGGTATTGTCCTCTTTTCTCTTTTTCTGAAAAAAGCTTTTGTAAGAGAATACCTACAACAAACTTTTGCGCTTTTCCTCCTATTTTATTAATATCAACTATAGTAATTTTATGGGCAGAAGATAAGGGATCGAGTTGGTATTTTGCCATCTGTTCTGGTGGTAAATCTCCACGAATCAAATGTCCTATTTCTTCGCGAATCCCCCATAATCGCCGAATCAAGGCTTCTGCGGTGGCGGTGGTATTCCTTCCCAACCAACTATTATCTTCATTTTCGACTAATTTGTCCTCTAAAAATTCTATTAAATCCCTAAATGTTTTGACTTGTTTTTTTTCAGGTACACCAAAAGGTTCTACGTCTAAATGAACCCCTGGTTTACGACTAGCTTTTTTATCAGTTCTGTCGTTGTCTTCTGCTATCCGCGCCAATCTTTCCTCAACAATAGAGACAAGAAACCCCAAGTTTCCCCTTTCTAAATCATCACCTGCAAATAGGAAACTAAAGAGGCGATCGCGACACAGTTCCCTAATACTCCACAGGTAAACAGAAATATTATCAGCCCGTTGATCCAGATGGGGATCGACATCATGACTGGTTTTCCGAGGCGCAGCACAAAAACGCACATCCTGAAAAGGTTCTGGAGGAATTCCCAGGTGTTCGTAGGCGTCTAAATCCTCATCTCTCAATTTAGCATTGGGTTTATCTAAGAAAAACAAATCTTCACCTTTGACATTAAAAATCAAAGCTTTAGTATTAGCGCGGTGAGAACCTAAAGCAGCAGAGTGAAAGATTCCGTGGAGTAAAAATAAAGCATAAGAAGTTTTTGTAGCAACCCCAGAGACACCAGAAATATTAACATGAGCGCCTTTAGTCCCATCAATAAATTCATAGTTAAAATAAGCAGGATTGTTATTACGCATCATCCCTGCGGGGATACGTTTTTCCATCCCATCAAAATGCAAAGCACGTTTCAACTCCTCCCCAACAGCCAAATTCACCGTATCACCCGGTTGAGGTGGTAAATATTCTTCTGGTTCAATTCGAGTGACTTGAATATGAGCGGCGTAAGAAACATTAACAGGTAAACTACCACTTTTCGCCAAGAAAGTATCCGTATCAAACTGAGTTCCTTCATGCAAAGTGCGGACAAAATCCACAACACCATAAAACTTCACAATCCCACTACCATCAGGACAATGAGTTTGAACCTCCACCACATCATCAAGCCGCAAAACTTGACCAGGTGACACCGCAACCCAAAATTCCAGAGGTGTTGCTTCATGAGTTCCAAGAACAAAGCCGATGGGGTGAGTCATATAAACTAGGGTATGGGGTGTGGGGTGTGGGGAGTAGGGCGAAATTAAAAATATTTATACTTATTCTTTTTCTTTCCTTCGCGTCCTTCGCGTCTTCGCGGTTATTTACATTCATAAAACACCCAAAGACGCCAGAAAACATTGCACCCGCCGTTTAACCAAAATAGCATCACCCATACGTCGCCCAAGTTCTCTCTCCAATGCACCCACAGGCGTAAGGTTTTGCGGTGCGCGGGGGTCTTTATAAGGATAAGAAGCGTACTCAGGAATCAGAGAAGTAGTTTGGTCAGCCACTTTTTGCGCTGTTTGCAAAGGAATTTCATTCGACAGTTCGAGTCTAACAACACCGTGTAAGTTGTGGTAACCCAAATGATGAGAATTCGTTTGAAAACGACCAGACTTAAGATACCAACTCCAGTGGGGACGATTTTTCTCTTTGATTAGAAAAATAGGTGTGCGTTCTCCTGGTTTTAATTCCCACAACAAGGCTGCATATTTTTCGCCGAGATAATTTCTGTGCATAGTTTTTACATAACCCACTGTAAAGTTTGGCGAGTTATAGGGTAACCGTCCGTCGCGAATCACTAGAGTATCTGAATCGACAGCGTATTGTTGAGCTGCGAGCAGTGCTTCTGCTTTTAGCATGGCATTTTGAACCAGATTTTTGGGGACGTTAGGGTTATTCTCTATATAGGGATCGACTGGTTCGTAGACTAATTCTGCTTTGGTTCCAAGGGGACAGGGAATGCGAGTGAGAGGCGCTTGTTGGTTTCCCCCAAATCCAATGATACGGCGGATGTGAAACTGGGAACAGGTAGCGGTGCTCTTCGTTCTATCTACAACAACTGCACCGACTGCGATTGTTCCAAAAGCTCCATAGGCTATGGTATTTCCACTTCCTCCGATAAGTGCAGCATCAATGCGACGGCGACCATCTATAAAGATAAGCCGTTTGGGTAGTTGGGGTTGCGATCGCATTCTGGAGAAGTTGTCCCAGTCTGTAGTTTCTACGGTGGGGTCAACTTCACTTTCGGAGAGGGAAAGGTCTTCTAGTTCGATAGGGGGGTCGTAGTTGTTCGCCCACGGTTCGAGTCGAAAGTTATTTTCTCGCCAAAATTCGTTGGACAATCTCGTTTTTGCCTCCTTTTCTATGGACTGTCACGCTAAGGTGTTGTTTCTTAATTTTGCAACAATAGCGCTTAAACCTACTAACCACTAACTACTAACTACTATCATCCCTAACGCCAAGTTATATAAACTCTCGAATAATTGTATCCATAGGTAAAAAAAGAGAAAGTTCTTTATCTTGAAAGGGAATAAACTCGTGCTTTAGGTAAAATGCTTTTGCCTGTAAATCTATAGCATCTACTCTGACTGCGAATATCCCAATTTCTTGCGAAGCCCTAACTGCGCGTTCTAGTGCATTAACTAACAGTTCTGAGCCTAAACCCTGTCCCTTTACTGTATTATCTACAGCTAGTTTTCCAATGAGAAGTGCTGGAATTGGATACCCTGGTATTCCGCTTGTGTAGGTTTTAGGAACAGATTCGTACTCTATTATACTTGCACTAACTGTATAATAACCATACACTCTTAAGCTGTCCAAGGAAGTAAGTGCTACAAAAGTCTTAGCAATGCCTTTGTGATGATTTTGTCTAGCAAATTTCTTTAAATAATCGTTTAATTCCTTATAGCCGCAATCGAATAAATCTCTTTGATGCTTTTTATCAATTGGTACGAAATACCACTTCGCTCCACTGTCATTTTCCATACTTCTCTTTAGACTGAGCGATCGCGGATTTGAGTTTTCCCTTAAGTTCTGGTGGATTTTCCATCATGGACATAAATAAATCGCGATCGCGATCGGATAACACTAGTCTTTCATAAGAATCTACCTCTTTTTGTGCTGCTGGCAAAATATGCAAGAGTGTGTAAGCACTTAAGGATATTCCTTTAAGACTAGCAGCACGTTCGAGCAGTTCTTTTTGTTCTTGAGTAACTCTTAAATCGATTCTGCTGGTTTTGGCTTGAGCAGATTCTGACATAATCGCTTTTTTGTGACTTTTGGGTATTACCTTGAGTTTAGCATTAAGGTGGAAAAGGTACACACAAAATCTGGCGATCGCAATCCTGTTTGTATGTTACAAATCACCCAGAAACCCGGTATCTTCAAGATACTGGGTTTCTAGCTCCTTATTGATTGTATCCCTTGCAGTATTGAAATGGCTTATGTTAGAAGCGACCACGCGATCGCCCAGTCGCCATTGAACGTTCGTGTTCTCGCAGAGTTGCAGCATCGGGTGATTTAAATCCAAAATAGGCTGCAATTGCTGCTGTGATTGCATGAAGCCAAACATCGTTACCAAAGATTGGGATTAGACCAAAGACTGTATTGAGAACTGGTAACAATCCCATAATTGCTAGCACACCATAAAAGATAGCTAAACCGCGTGCATAACTCCTCGCTCTGATGTAGCTGCGGTAAGAAGCCACTCCCCAAATACCGACCGCTAGATGCACAATATTATGGATAATATTAATCGGAAATGCTTCTAACAGGTACCCATATCCAGGCTTAATAATAACTGCAGGTCCACCAGTACCGGGTGTTGCTACCATACCCGGTATAAAGCCAAAAATGCCAAGCAATATAAACACAATGCCGCTAACTAAGGCAAAGTAACGTGCTCCCATAGTCCTAACTTCCTATTTCTTAAAGATTAGGGAAACTAATGGAATGACATATCCCTTGATTGAGTCAATCTGTTCGTTACAACTAACATCTCAAAAATGCTTAGTTCAATTTGCATTCTTTGAGTTAACAGTAATGGCTTAATTTTTCCCTATTTTTAAGTTTATCTGAACAAAAAGAGAAATTTGCCTATCTAAAGTGAGAATTTGGATTAAAGTTAGAAACCCGGTTTCTCCAAGAAACCGGGTTTCTAGTACTACAACGAGACTTTGACGAAGGAATCTTGATTGTGGGCGCTGATTCTCATTTGGGGCGAAAGTGAGAAAACTTACAGAACAAAGGTTCGCGATCAGCCGCAAAAGAGCAGCGCTTCGCTGTCGCACCACATTGAATCTCTCCTCAACTATTGTTAACCAAGCAGTATTGCATCCCATTCCTAAAAGGAAGAGGCTTTCCCACCACCTTTTGTAATCTCCTGATAGCAAGAAAACTAGAAATATCAATATGTCTTCACTTGTGTTTGTGTATACAAGATTTCTCAATTTGGCTTTCTGTGTAGTCTTTACATTTGTTAACACAAACTTCTTCTATCTAAATCATGATTTTTTTATAAGTTTTAATAACTTGAAAATAAATCTAAAGAAAGGGGCTAAGTTGTGGCGATTAAAGGCAATATTATTTTAGATAATGCAATCATTTAGTCCTTTATAAAATCACAAATTTTTAACTTGTTATGATGTCACAAATACGACTCAAAGAAATGACAGATTATCTAACTCAAACCTTAGTAGGATATGAGGTGATTCCAGCAAATTTTGGTTGGCATATTCACTTTGAGAATCGGTACTGTGGGCGACTTGAATATCAATATAACAAAGGATGGAGAGGGAATGCTTTAAATCATCAACCATCTCTAATAATAAAACAACTGAAAAAGTTTAACCCATCAGATTATTCTTCGTACACAACTACAACTGGCGGCAATTTACGTTCTGTAGCATAACGAGTTAGACCCAACACTGCTCGGTTCATAATCATTAAGGTATCAGGAACCTGGTTTCTTCAAGAAACTGGGTTTTTAATTTTCGCTTATCCGAGTAGTATTGAGTCATATCTAACAATACATATAAATCCTCTAATGACGCGCCATAGCGCCTCTTCATCTGCGTTTATCTGCGTACATCTGCGGTTCCTTAACTCTTTGATTTCAAAAGCAGCATGGAAATATAAAACTCATAAATTAATCAAAACTTTAAAGATATCGACCGAATTTTACTAGGATTTCAACTTAAACAGAGTAAATTTATTCTTAATACTCTACTCAAAGAAAACGCATGAACAGATATTTTTATAAAACTATATTAGCAGTTACCACGCTTGTGACTATTAACAACCCTTTTCCTGCTATGGCTAACGATCGCCTCTGGATACCCCTGACCAATGAACCCAATAAATCTGCTTATTTAGACATGAATAGTATTACTCAAGAAGGCAATACTAAAACTTTCTGGGTTTATATCAATGTTAAACAGCCAACCCCCTACTATGGATGGTCAAAGATCCTAGCAGAAGGGGTCGTTGATTGCAGTACAAAATCTACGACCTACAGACAAGCGCAAGTGTACGATCGCCAAAATAATTTATTAGAAACACTTCTACCAGGAGCGATCGCACACTTTAACATAGGAGCTATTGCGAATCCAGATCCCATGAATGAGGACACAGCAGATTTAGTTTGCACTACAAACTAGCGGCTTTGTTCGTATTTTCTGATTTCGTCTTCAAAAAATGCCCATCGGTAACGATTAGCGTTGTTTTGATAGTGGTGCAAGTTGTGGGGATAGTGAATGCATTCACCTATATACAGCCACTTGTCCCACAATCTTCTTGCCTCTCTCACTTTAATGACATATTTTTAGTTTTGTTATTAAAAGTTAAGACTGGATATCAGGGGGTGGTTAGATTTGAGTTTATCTATTAAACACATCCCCCATTTTAGGTATTCTCCGCAATTCGTAATTAAGAATTACAAATTTTTAAATCAAAGTTTTTAAGTGTTGAATCAACTGAGGTGCTTGAACCACACCTTCAATTCGATCTACTGGCTGACCGCCCTTAAACAGTACCAGTGTTGGTAGGGCTTCAATGCGATACTGGCTTGCTAATTGCTGGTATTTCTCTGTATCAATTTTTACAACACGTATGCGCCCTTGAAGCTGGGCGTTAACTTGCTCTAATATCGGACTCATCATGTGACAAGGACCGCACCAATCGGCGTAGAAATCTACCAATACGGGAACATCCGAACCGGATAGCATCTCTTCAAAGTTGTTGAACTGCTTTTTAGTGGACATGTGATACGCACCAGTTTTCTATTGTTTGATGTTTTAATGGTAAGCTTTCACGTTTAGAAGTGACATATTTTTGGAATGGGTTAGTTGTTAGTGGTTAGTTGTTAGTGGTTGGTATCCATAACCTTTATTAGGTGAGACTTGCACAACTATCTACTATCAACTATCCACTATCCGTTGAAAATAGGGAGTGATATTTATGGAGCTACTACCAGAAAATTTACAAACTTTAAGTGGTCAGGTCGCAATTGTTACTGGGGCCTCTCGGGGGATTGGTCGGGCGATCGCACTAGAATTGGCAAAACTGGGAGCGAATGTAGTTGTGAATTACGCCAGTTCTAGCAAAGCAGCCGATGAGGTTGTTGATACAATTACAAAGGCAGGGGGAAGTGCGATCGCACTCCAAGCAGATGTCAGTCAGGCTGACCAGGTAGACACATTGGTAAACAGTGTGATGGAAAAGTTCAAGCGGGTTGATATTTTAGTCAACAATGCAGGTATAACTCGCGACACCTTACTTTTACGAATGAAGCCAGAAGATTGGCAAGCCGTCATCGATATCAATCTTACTGGTGTCTTTCTATGCACGCGTGCAGCCAGTAAAATTATGCTCAAGCAACGTTCCGGACGGATTGTTAACATTACCTCCGTCGCCGGACAAATGGGGAACCCCGGACAAGCCAACTACAGCGCGGCTAAAGCAGGCGTCATTGGATTTACAAAAACTGTTGCAAAAGAATTGGCGTCTCGCGGAATTACAGTCAACGCCGTCGCCCCTGGCTTCATCGCCACCGATATGACAAGCAACCTGAACGCCGAAGACATTCTCAAATACATCCCCTTAAGTCGCTACGGTCAGCCAGAAGAGGTTGCTGGTATGGTCCGCTTCCTCGCCTCCGACCCTGCGGCTGCTTACATTACCGGACAAGTCTTTAACGTAGATGGAGGAATGGTGATGTAGGGAAAAAATTATGAATTATGAATTATGAATGCTGAAATCAGGTTTTTCATAATTCATAATTCATAATTCATAATTCAAGTTGTTCGTATTCTTTGCAACACAGTAAAGCCGAGAAGGAAAATAATGCCAAAGGTGGTGGTTAGCATTTGTAAAGCGGTCAGGTTTTGCAATCTCATCGCCAGTAGGTTGCAAATCAAAGCGATTGACCAAAGGATGAGGGCTGCGTAGCGTTGGGACAAACCCCACGCAAGCAAACGGTGGTGCAAGTGGTCTTTTCCAGGGGTGCTGAGAGGATTTTTCCCCGCCATCAACCGCCGAATAAACACTTGTGTCGTATCCATCACTGGTAACAGTAGGAATAATACTGGGGCTACTAGGGAGACAGCGGTGGGTGCTTGGAGATTTCCTAAAATACTAGTAGCGGCTAATACATAACCAAAAAAGTAGGCTCCCGCATCACCCATAATAATACGGGAGGGATGGAAGTTATGGCGTAAGAAGCCTAATGCTCCTCCTCCCAAGGCGGCTAGAACTAAGGTCGCAGCTGCACGGTTGGGAACCTGGGCTGAAACTCCTAATAAACTTATCGAGCTAATAAAGCTGACTCCTCCAGCCAAACCGTCCATACCATCCATCAAGTTGATGGCATTAGTAATTCCCACTACCCAAAGTACTGTCAGTGCGATTGATAAAAAATTATCAAAGGGAGTGCCAAGAGCGACATCCATCGTGATTCGATTGGCAACCAGTAACAGAGCAGTGAGTATCTGAATTAACAAGCGTACAAGGGGGGGTAATCCAAATTGGTCATCGATAAAGCCGACAAGAACTAATATCGAACCCCCCAACAAAATTGTCAGAACTTCAGCCAGTACTCTTTCAAGTTCAATCGGTCGTAAAAGACTGGCGAGTATCACAGCGGCGATGACTCCTGCGTAGATAGCCAAACCCCCTGCATTGGGCAAAGGTTCTCTGTTAAGCCTTCGTGCATTGGGCTGATCTGCCCATCCCACCCGTAAGGCGAAATTGCGGATTGGCGGAATCAAACGCCAGGTGACACCGTAAGCTAATAAAAACGTGAATACAACTGCTAACCAGCCGGAACCGCTAGGGTCAGCAATACCAAGAGAACGAAGGGAGCTGTAGATATTCATAAAGTCTCCTGGTTCGTATAGTTAACCAGTTATCAGGTTTGTTCCGGTGTCCCGGTTCATTTACCTGTCGCTCATTCTTAAGTATTTTTACTTGTTCTGAGCGAACGAATCGCACCACGAAGTACTTAGTCGGGTCAACTAATCCGGGCATTAAGGCAGGAAGCCCTGAGCCACAAGAAAGGGGTGTTGACCTCCCGATACAACTACTATGATTACTTCTAGTATCTGTGAGCATCTAAAGTATATTAATCGATTTTTTCTAAAGGATCTGTAGTATTTGGTGAATTGGGTGTAGAGAGTAGGGAAATCCTCACTATACCCCACACCCTACAACCTATACCCTAGTTTTAAAAGAATTAGCACTCTTGACTTGGGAGTGCTAAATTGTCTATTGAAAGTGCTAGAGAACTGAAACATGGCAAAAATTGTTGCGTTTAATGAAGATTCTCGGCGATCGTTAGAGCGAGGCATTAATTCCCTTGCCGATGCCGTGAAAATTACTCTGGGACCGAAGGGTCGCAACGTTCTTTTAGAGAAAAAATTTGGCGCACCCCAAATTGTCAATGATGGTATCACTGTTGCTAAAGAAATTGAACTAGAAGACCCTCTGGAAAACACTGGTGCAAGACTTATCCAAGAAGTGGCTTCTAAAACCAAAGACGTTGCTGGAGATGGTACCACCACTGCTACTGTACTAGCACAAGCAATGGTTAAGGAAGGGTTAAAAAACGTTGCCGCAGGTAGCAACCCGATCGCTCTCAAGCGGGGTATTGACAAAACCGTTGAGGCGCTGGTTGAAGAAATTGCATCAGTAGCAAAGCCAGTAGAAGGTTCTGCCATAGCCCAAGTTGCCACAGTTTCCGCTGGAAACGATGAAGAAGTTGGCACTATGCTAGCTGAGGCAATGGAAAAAGTCACCAAGGATGGTGTGATTACTGTTGAAGAATCTAAGTCTCTCACCACCGAACTGGAAGTTGTGGAAGGGATGCAGATAGACAGGGGTTATATTTCTCCTTACTTCATCACCAACAATGACAGGATGACGGTAGAATTTGAAAATGCTCGCATCCTGATTACTGATAAAAAAATCAGCACAGTCCAGGATTTAGTTCCCGTTCTGGAAAAAGTTGCTCGTTTGGGTCAACCCCTACTGATTATTGCTGAAGATGTAGATGGGGAAGCTTTGGCAACTTTGGTCGTTAACAAAGCACGGGGTGTTCTTACTGTTTGTGCGATTAAAGCACCAGGCTTTGGCGATCGCCGTAAAGCAATGTTGCAAGATATTGCCATTCTCACTGGCGGACAGATGATTTCTGAAGAAATTGGTTTGAGTTTAGACACCGCTTCTTTAGAAATGCTGGGAACTGCTCGCAGAATTACAGTGGATAAGGAAAACACCACCATTGTTTCTGCTGGTGAGAATACCACAGCGGATGTGCAAAAGCGGATTGGTCAAATTCGCAAGCAACTAGAAGAAACAGATTCAGACTACGATAAAGAAAAGCTGCAAGAGCGTATCGCTAAGCTGGCTGGTGGTGTTGCGGTGATTAAAGTTGGTGCGGCGACCGAAACCGAACTCAAAGACCGCAAACTGCGAATTGAAGACGCTCTTAACGCGACTAAAGCTGCTGTGGAAGAAGGTATTGTTCCTGGTGGTGGAACGACTCTCATTCACTTGTCTACTAAAGTAGTAGAGATTAAGAACAGCTTGAAAGGCGACGAACAAATTGGCGCTGATATTGTAGCGCGATCGCTTGAAGCCCCCCTACGCCAAATTGCAGACAACGCAGGTGTAGAAGGTTCTGTGATTGTCTCCAAAGTGCGTGATACTGATTTCAACATCGGTTACAACGCTGCTACTGGCGAATTTCAAGACTTGATTACAGCTGGAATTATCGACCCCGCAAAAGTTGTGCGTTCCGCTTTGCAAAACGCTGCTTCCATTGCGGGAATGGTTTTAACAACCGAAGCCCTCGTTGTTGAAAAACCAGAGAAGAAACCCCCCGCTGCACCTGACATGGGCGGTATGGGTGGTATGGGTGGTATGGGTGGTATGGGCGGTATGGGTATGATGTAATGTCATATCTTTGACCGTACCAGCTACACAGGCAAAGAAACCCACTTTATAGAACTTAAAGTTAATTGAGGTACAGAGAAACCCGGTATCTTGAAGATACCGGGTTTCTAATTTTCGCGCTTCCCTTGCAGTATTGCCTGCTAAACTGCTAATTGCTAATTGCTTTTTTACGATTAACCATTAGCAGTTAGCCATTAGCAATTAGCTACTAAGAATTTTTGTTTACCTACTCCCGTGGGTGCATTATAATAAATAATGGATAAAAAAAATTTTTTTCTACGCAATATTTGGTACTACGCTCTCCCCGGCGATCGCCTCAAGCCAGGTAAGATGGTAGTCAAAACCTTACTGAATGAACCCATCCTGTTTGGACGCAGTCATACTGGGGAAGTTTTTGCTTTACGCGATATTTGTCCTCATCGAGCAGTACCCTTAAGCTTTGGACGATTTGATGGACGTGAGGTAGAGTGTTGTTATCATGGTTGGCGTTTCGATACAACTGGACAATGCACTGCAATTCCTTCTTTGACTGAAAACCAAAAGCTGGAGTTAGGGAATTTTCGAGTGCGATCGTATTTCGTGCGGGAAGTCCAAGGTAATATTTGGATTTATATGCCGTTGGACAATAAAACTGATGTAAATTCACCCGAAATGGATATTCCTCTAGTTCCTGGGTTTGACAATTGCTCCTACCAAATTAGAGAAACTATGCATTTTCCCTGCTACATAGATCATGCGGTAGTTGGCTTAATGGACCCAGCCCATGTTCCTTTTGTCCATCGTGCTTGGTGGTGGCGTTCCGATCCCTCCCTATCTGAAGAAGTTAAAGCCTTTGACCCCTCGCCTTATGGATTCACTATGCGGCGACATCAACTTTTACGACAAACCTTTTTCTACAACCTGATTGGCAGTGTACCAGAGGTAGAAATTTCTTTTCAGCTACCCGGAGTGAGAATTGAACAGATTACTACAAAACGCGATGCTGTCTGCAATTTAACGACTATCACTCCAATTTCAGAAACTGAGACAGAGGTTACTACCCTATTTTATACAACGCTTTCTTGGTTAAGTTTTGTTAAACCGATTTTATTACCTTTTATCAGAACATTTCTGAACCAAGATCGGGAGATGGTAGTCAAACAGCAAATAGGTTTGAAGTACAATCCGCCCTTGATGCTAATTAAAGATTCCGATACCCAAGCCCGTTGGTATTATCAAATCAAAGAAGAATTTGCTCGCGCTACTGCTGAAGGTCGTCCTTTCATTAACCCAGTTAAGGAGCAAGTTTTAAAGTGGCGCAGTTGAGAATGGCTAAAGCACTAAATTTTCCCTAGCCCATAAAGCAGCTTGAGTCCGGTCTCTTAAGCCTAATCGTCCTAAAATTTGGGTTACGTAGTTTTTGACGGTTCCTTCTGTTAAAAAGAGGATTTTGGCAATTTCTCTGTTGCTTTTTCCTTGAGCAATTAAGTTTAGAACTTCTAATTCGCGATCGCTAAAATGTTGCTGGGATGTGCTGTGTTTGTTCGCTACTGGAGGACGCAATTGAGAAAAGACTTTGGGTGCAATTGTTGGACCTAGTTGACAGTGTCCTTGATGAAGTGTGCGAATGGCGGCTGCTAGTTGTGCTGAGGGAGTGCTTTTGAGAAGATATCCCAATGCGCCTGCTTGTAGTGATTGCCAAATGTACTCGTCTTCGTCGAAGGTTGTTAAGACGAGAATTCTAATCCAAGGAAAACGTTGGTGGATTTCACGGGTGGCGACAACTCCGTCACAAATGGGCATTCTTACATCCATAAGAATAACTTCAGGTTGTAGGGTTTCGGTGAGGGCGATCGCTTCTTTCCCATGACTTGCTTGTCCGATAATTTCCAAATCTTCTTCTAGCGACAGTAAAGACGCTAATCCTTGGCGAAATAGTGGTTGGTCATCTACAAGCAACAGTCGAATCATGGTTTAGGGGTGTAGGGGTGTAGGGGTGCGGGGGTGTAGG
>JAWQFQ010000059.1:0-42894 GCA_035967975.1 Scytonema sp. PMC 1070.18 | reverse complement strand
ATAGTGGTAAAAAGCAACTAACAACTAACAACTAACAACTAACAACTAACAACTAGCAACTAACAACTAACAACTAGCAACTAACAACTAACAACTAACAACTAACAACTAACAAATACAGTAAGCTTTGGCAGCGCAGTAGTGGATGAGAGATGATGGGGACTTTTTTACTGTTGATGGCGGAAGCTACCGCCATCGGAGGAGAATTAGCAGAGGCAGGTGAAGGTGGTTTCGGTATAAATACCAATATATTAGAAACCAACCTAATTAACCTTGTCATTATAATTAGTGTGCTGTTTGTGTTTGGACGCAAAGTTTTAGGCAATACGCTCCAAGAACGCCGCGAACGAATTGAAACTGCAATTAAATCGGCAGAAAAGCGTGTCCAAGATGCAGCAGCAGCCCTTGCAGAACAGCAGCAAAAGCTGGCGCAAGCTCAAGCAGAAGCAGAACAAATCAAAAAAGCAGCACAAGACAACGCTCAGAAAGCAAAAGAGTCTATCTTGGCTCAAGCAGCTACTGACATTGAACGGATGCGGACAACTGCTGCGGCTGATTTGAACACGGAAAGAGAAAAAGCTATAGCTCAATTGCGTCAGCGGGTAGTCGCTATGGCATTGCAGAAAGCAGAATCGGAACTGCGGTCTGGAATTGCCGATGATGCTCAACATACATTAATTGACCGCAGCATAGCGCTACTGGGAGGAAGCTGATGAAAAGTAATGTAGCAACGGCTGAAATCGTCGCTCCTTATGCAGAAGCGTTGATGTCAGTAGCACAAGCAAGAGATTTAACAGACCAGTTTGGCGAGGATGTACGTTCCTTGCTAAATTTGCTTTCTGAAAGTGAGCAACTGCGAAATTTTCTGGCAAACCCGTTTGTTTCAGTAGACGACAAAAAGGCAGTTATCAACAGAATCTTAGGTGATGGTGCTAACTCCTACTTCCGCAATTTTATGATGCTGTTGGTAGATAGACGGCGCATTTTCTTGCTAGAAGGTATTTGTCAGCAATATCTGACTTTGTTACGGCAACTTAAACAAACTGTTCTAGCAGAAGTCCAGAGTGCTGTTCCGCTTTCGGAATCACAGCAGCAAGCAGTTAGAGACAAGGTCATTGCAATGACTAATGCTCGCGAAGTGGAATTGGATACAAAAATCGATCGCGAGTTAATTGGTGGTGTCATCATTAAAGTAGGATCTCAAGTGATTGACGCCAGTTTACGGGGTCAGCTGCGCCGCCTATCCTTGCGCTTAACCAGCGCCTGAAAAAAATTATGAATTATGAATGATGAATTATGAAAATGATTTTCAGCATTCAGAATTCATGATTCCTCGCTCGTTCCGTCTTGTAAGAAAAAAGATAGACAAATGGCAATTAGCATTAGACCAGACGAAATCAGTAGCATTATTCAGCAACAGATAGAACAATACGACCAACAAGTTAAAGTAGCTAACGTTGGTACCGTATTGCAAGTGGGTGACGGTATTGCCCGCATCTATGGTCTAGACAAGGCAATGGCTGGTGAGCTCCTAGAGTTTGAAGACGGTACCGTCGGCATTGTTCAAAACTTGGAAGAAGATAATGTCGGTGCAGTGCTCATGGGTGATGGTCGGAGCATTCAAGAAGGTAGCTCTGTGACAGCTACTGGTAGAATTGCTCAAGTACCAGTGGGAGACGCTTTGATCGGAAGGGTTGTAGATGCTCTTGGTCGTGCAATTGACGGTAAGGGAGATATCAACACCACAGATAGCCGTTTGATTGAATCTGCCGCACCAGGTATCGTAGCTCGTAAGTCTGTATGCGAACCAATGCAAACCGGGATTACAGCTATCGACGCGATGATTCCTGTTGGTCGTGGTCAACGGGAGTTGATTATTGGTGACCGTCAAACTGGAAAAACTGCGATCGCAATTGACACCATCCTTAACCAAAAAGGTGGAGACGTCATCTGTGTTTACGTTGCCATTGGTCAAAAAGCTTCTACTGTAGCTAACGTAGTCCAAACATTGCAGGACAGAGGCGCAATGGAATACACAGTGGTCGTCGCTGCTAACGCATCCGACCCTGCAACCCTACAATTCTTGGCTCCTTACACTGGTGCTTCGATTGCTGAGTACTTCATGTACAAAGGCAAAGCTACTCTGGTTATCTACGATGACCTTTCCAAGCAGGCTCAGGCTTACCGTCAAATGTCTTTGTTGCTGCGTCGTCCACCCGGACGGGAAGCATACCCTGGAGATGTTTTCTACATCCACTCCCGCTTGTTGGAACGGGCTGCAAAACTTAATGACGAATTGGGTGGCGGTAGCATGACCGCTCTGCCAATCATCGAAACCCAAGCAGGTGACGTATCTGCTTACATCCCTACCAACGTGATTTCCATTACCGACGGTCAGATTTTCTTGTCCGCTGACTTGTTCAACGCTGGTGTTCGTCCCGCCATCAACCCCGGTATCTCCGTATCCCGCGTGGGTTCCGCCGCTCAAACCAAAGCAATGAAGAAAGTGGCTGGGAAGTTGAAGCTGGAATTAGCACAGTTTGACGAACTACAAGCTTTCGCACAATTCGCTTCTGACTTGGATAAAGCGACTCAAGACCAGTTAGCACGCGGTCAGCGCCTGCGGGAAATATTGAAACAGCCTCAAAACTCACCTCTGGCTGTATACGAGCAAGTGGCTCTCCTTTATGCTGGTATTAACGGCTATTTGGATGATATCCCTGTAAATAAAGTCACAAACTTTACTAAAGGGCTGCGCGAATACTTAAAGACCAGCAAGCCTCAGTACACTGATAGCGTACAAGCAAAGAAAGTACTGGGTGAAGATGAAGAGAAAGCTCTCAAAGAAGCTATCAATGAATACAAGAAAACCTTCCTAGCAACAGCGTAAATAGCTAATAGCTAATTGCTAATAGTGAATTGCCATTAGCAATTAGCAATTAGCTATTAGCCATTAGCAATTAACCAGTAAAAAGACTATGGCAAACCTCAAAGCAATACGCGATCGCATTCAATCGGTCAAAAATACCAAAAAAATTACAGAAGCCATGCGGCTGGTAGCTGCTGCTAGGGTACGTCGCGCCCAAGAACAAGTGATTGCAACCCGCCCTTTCGCAGACCGCTTAGCACAAGTGTTGTATGGTTTGCAAACCCGTCTGCAGTTTGAAGATGTGGACCTACCCTTGTTAAAGCAACGGGAAGTAAAATCTGTAGGGCTTTTAGTCATCTCAGGCGATAGAGGTTTGTGCGGTAGCTACAACACCAATGTCATCAAGCGTGCGGAAAATCGCACCAAAGAACTGAACGCAGAAGGTGTTGAATACAAATTTGTCATCGTAGGACGCAAAGCTACCCAATACTTTCAACGTCGCGACCAACCTATAGACGCAAGCTACACTGGCTTAGAGCAAATTCCCACCGCAGCAGAAGCCACAAAGATAGCAGACGAACTGCTTTCTCTGTTCCTATCGGAAACAGTAGACCGGATCGAATTGGTCTACACTAAATTTGTTTCCTTGGTTAGCTCTCGTCCCGTAGTACAAACCCTGCTTCCTCTCGATCGCCAAGGTTTAGAAGCACAAGATGATGAAATCTTCCGCTTAACAACCCGTGGTGGTCAATTTGAAGTAGAACGCGCAACAGTGAGTACACCAACCCGCGTTTTGTCACGAGACATGATTTTCGAGCAAGACCCAGTTCAGATTCTCGATTCTCTACTCCCACTGTATCTGAGTAACCAGCTACTGCGGGCGTTACAAGAATCTGCAGCCAGCGAACTCGCAGCGCGGATGACAGCAATGAGTAACGCTAGTGATAACGCTAAAGAACTCATCAACACCCTCACTCTGTCATACAACAAAGCACGCCAAGCCTCAATTACCCAGCAAATTCTTGAGGTTGTCGGCGGTGCGGAAGCACTTAGCTAGAAAATGGCTAATGGTTAATTGCTAATAGTTAATTGCTAATAGCCATTAGCCATTAGCCATTAGCAACCCTAAAAAACTAGCGAACTTTTTTGCAACTCGATAGCACATTTTAAAATATCTCACTATAATGGGATATATGAACCACGAGGGTCTGTAACGGTTTCGACAGGTTGGCGAAAGCTGCTCTGTGATTCAGGTCGAGAGTGAGTCGTCTCTCGAAAATCAAAGGCTCAAAACAAACGTAAATGCGAACAACATCGTTCCTTTTGCTCGTAAGCAAGCTCTAGTAGCTGCCTAAACACCTCTTACAGGTTCGAGCGCTTCTAGCTTGACTCCGTTAAGGGCTAGAGGCAAACCCCAACGGATGCGCTAGCAGTATTCTCTGGTTGACTTGCTAGCAAAGACTTAACCAGTGCATCCTAGCGTTCGGGATAATGAACGTTTCCCGCCTTGAGGGTGAGAAAGGCTAAACCTGTGAACGAGCGGGGAGTCAATACCCAGACTGGACGGCAGTTCGATTCTGCCCAGATCCATTAACTTAAATCCGCCATTATGTGATGACATGATGGCGGATTTGTGTTTCTTGCAAGAAATAAATTCTCCATCTTGTGGAGCGGGTGTCTCGCCCGCTTGAGCTTGTTCATCGGTGAGGAGCCCGCTTAAGCTTGTTCACGGATGAGGACGCCCGCCTGAGCCTGACTTTTTACGGGCGAGGACGCCCGTACCACAAGAAATTTTTGAAGACTTTTTTATTTGGAACTCCCGTAAACTGCAAATATTTTTTAAATTGCTATTGGATAAAAGAAATATATTTTAAGTACTTTTCGCGATCGCTCCATGGGCAAATCGTGAATAAAATATAGGCTCATAGTATCGTTTTTGACGACCAAATCCAAAATATATTCTGGGGCGGAATGTGAAATATGAATTTACGCTTAAATCTTCAGGAAAAAGTATATGGCTAAAAAAACAAACACATTTTTAATTGTGGCTGCGATCGCAGTGGGTGGTTATAGTTTAGCTCCCCCAGCCTTCGCTGATGACGCCAATGTGGCTAGTTCTACAGTTTTTACTTTGAGTGATGGAAAAGTCACTGGACTGGTAACTACAACCGCTGCAGGAACAAATTCTAGTGCCGCCTCTGCTATAAATGGTTTTACTGGTAACTCTGCCTCTGCAATGGGCAGTAATATGTCCTCATTAAGTATAACAGAAGTCACTAAAGTTACTGAGACAACAATTCCTGTAGGTGATACTCTCACGACTCCTAATGAAGCCTCTTTGATATCCGATCAGCCCTGAATTAAGATTCGATATCTGTAGCAAGGCTAGAAACCCGGTATCTTGAAAAAGAATTTCCAACACACTCAAACAGGAGTGCTAGAGCACCGATACAGAAATCCTAAAAACCCGGTTTCTTCGACTTTGCTCAACGGAAAATGAGTCTTTTCAACGAGAGAAACCGGGTTTTTTAGCCGCCGTAATACTAATGACCGATGACTAGTGACAAATGGGGTTCTCACAATTGTGTAGGACAACAGAAGACCGCACAATCAAAAAAAGTTAGCAAGACTGAGCAGAGAAGTCCTTATAAATACTCTTTTCTAAGCTGTTCAACCATGCTATAAGGAGTTATCTCACATACTAATATCTTATGTGGAACCAAGTTCACTCGCCCTAGTTCCGAAAGGACGAGGATTTAATCATGGAGAATGCTGCCTATATGTCTCAGCTTCCAGAAAGTTTCATTACACAGGTAGCAACCAAGTATGGTGTTACTAAGACAGAATTAGATACGCTAATATTAGCATTAAATGACCTCTCAGGCACTGAGATTGCTTCTAGGTTAGAAATTTCCCAAGCCGCAGTTAGAAAAAGATTGGGAGAAAGTTATCGTAAATTTGGTATTGAAGGTGGTGGGAATAAAAAACTCAGTAACCTGAAGCAAAAGCTGATAACCCAGTATCAAAATCAAGCTAGCACAGCAACCGATAGAATACCTAAAGAGGATTGGGGCGAAGCAGTTGAGGTAGATGGTTTTTGGGGTCGAGAAGACGAGATTGGAAAGTTAGAGCAATGGATTGTGGGGGATGGTTCCCAACGTTGTCGATTAGTAGCGGTGTTGGGGATGGGAGGTATAGGAAAGACAGTGTTAGCAGCACGGGTTGCTAAAAAAGTACAGAAAAATTTTGATTACCTAATCTGGCGCAGTCTTCGCAATGCTCCATCTATAAGTGATATTCTTACGCAACTACTGCGTTTTTTACCTAAAGATAGTGATACAGATTTACCAGACGATGATAATAGCAAAATCCTGCGTCTGATGAATGTACTGAGAAAACACCGCTGTTTGGTGATTTTAGATAAGGTGGAAGCTGTGCTTCGTAGTGGTGAGGGTAGGGTCTATGAAAGGGCGGGAGAGTACGAAGATGGTTATGAGAAATATGGATACTTTTTTAAGAAGGTAGCAGAAGCAGGACACGAAAGTTGTCTAGTGCTAACTAGCCGTGAAAAACCCAAACAAGTAGCTATGTTGGAAGGAAAAAACCTTCCAGTTAAGGTGTTGCATCTTTTGGGATTGAATCTGGAAGAATCCAAAGCAATGCTCAAAGATAAGGGGTTTTCTTGTTCGGATACTCAGTTAAAGGAGCTTGTACAACGATACTCTGGTAACCCTCTAGCGTTAAAGATGGTCGCCACTACAGTCTACGATTTATTTGGTAACAATATTGGTGAATTTTTAGATCAAATTCATCAAGAAACTGCTGTGTACGGCGATATCCGCTCTCTTTTGGACCAGCAGTTTAATCGTCTGTCAGATTTGGAAAAACAACTGATGTACTGGCTAGCCGTTCATCGTGAGTATGTTTCCTTGACAGAACTGAGAGCAAATTTGATTACACCGGAATCCGCAATTCGAGTCCTAGAAGCTGTAGAATCTCTGTTACGGCGATCGCTTATCGAAAAAGATGCAGATACCAATCGGTTTCGACAGCAATCTGTGGTTATGGAATATGTGACAGAACAAATCATTGAACGAGCTTTTGAAGAAATTAGCAATGCAGAAAATCTAGATTTTGTCAATACTTATCCATTAATGAAGGCGCGATCGCTAGAGCACATCCACAAAACCCAAGAACGACTAGTTCTGGAACCCTTAAAAAATCAGTTATTTAATGTTTTTGGGAATGAACTGCAATCCCAGCTACGTCGTATGCTGGCTAACTTACAACAAAACACTCCTTTAAAAAAGGGATATGCTGCTGGTAATTTAATTAACCTATTGCGCCAACTTCAGATTCATCAGCCTCAAATTGACTTGAGTGGGCGTGATTTCTCCAACTTAACTATTTGGCAGGCTTATCTTAAAAACGTTACACTACAGGATACAAGCTTTGCAAACTCCGATTTGACCGATTCTGTCTTTACTGAAACAATGCTAAGTCTGGTGTCAGTCAGATTTAGCCCTAATGGTAAGTATTTTGCTACAGGCGTTATCAATGGAGAGATTCGTCTGTGGCGCACTTCAGATATCCGACAACTCAATATCTTCCAAGGACACACAGCTTGGGTATGGACGCTCGCCTTCAGCTCAGACACCCGACTTCTTGCAAGTGGTAGTGCGGATTACACAATCAAGTTGTGGGATATACATAAAGGTATATGCTTGAAAACTCTGAGGGAACACACCAATAAAGTTTACACTGTTGCTTTTCATCCAAGTGGTTCTATGATAGCAAGTGGTAGTGAAGACCGAACTATCAAACTTTGGGATGTAAACACAGGCGAATGCCTAAACACTCTCATCGGTCACAGTGATTGGGTTTGGTCAGTCATGTTTAGTCCTACAGATGAGCGCATTCTTGTCAGTGGCAGTGCTGACGGTACAATTAAATTCTGGGATATCACGACAGGTGATTGTCTGAAGAGTCTAGAAGAGCATAATCGTGAAGTTTACTCTGTCGCTTTTAGTCCCAATGGACAAATATTGGCAACTAGCAGTGAAGACGGAACTGTTAAACTTTGGGATATATCCCAAGGAAAGTGTCAAAAAACTCTCCAAGGTCATAGTAAGATAGTCTACTCTGTTCGTTTCAGTCCAGATGGAAAAACTTTGGCTAGTAGTGGCGAAGACCGGACGATTAAGTTATGGAATGTTCAGACAGGTGAATGTTTGAGAACTTTAGAGGGACATCAGAGCCAAGTGTGGGCGATCGCATTCACCTGCAGTCCTGATGGACGTACATTAATAAGCAGTAGTGATGACCAAACAGCAAGATTGTGGGATGTAGAAACAGGCGCTTGCTTGTATGTTTTGCAAGGTTATACTCGTGGAATTTTTTCTGTTGCTTTCAGTCCGGATAACCAAATTCTTGCTAGTGGTGGCGATGAATACACAATTAAGTTGTGGAGTTTACTTACAGGAGAATGCTATCCTATAGAAGGACATCAAGGACGTGTGCGTTCTGTTGCTTTTAGTCCCGACAAACAAATTCTCGCCAGTGGTAGTGGCGATGACACTATCAAATTATGGGACATTAAAGATATTAGTAATATTAAACACATTATAACCTTAAAAGGTCACACAAATTGGGTATGGGCAGTGGTTTTCAGCCCGGATGGACAAACCCTTGCTAGCAGCAGTGAAGATACAACTGTTAGACTATGGAACCCTCATACAGGTGAATGTCTCCAAATATTCAAAGAACACAGCCATTGGGTTTGGACTGTCGCTTTTAATCCTTGTGGCGATACCCTTGCAAGTGGTAGTGCTGACAGTACAGTAAAACTATGGGATATAACCACAGGGCTATGTATTAAAACTTTGACAGACCATAAAGATTTAGTTTGGTCAGTAGCTTTTAGTCCAGATGGACAACTTTTAGCAAGTGGTAGCGAAGACTATACTGTTCGGATCTGGGATATCAGTACGGGTAAATGTCTTTTGACTTTAAAAGAGCACACCAAACAAGTTTATTCAGTAGCTTTCAGTCCAGATGGAAAGATTCTTGCTAGTGGTAGTGGTGATGGAACTATTAAGTTATGGGAAACGAGTACGGGGATGTGTTTAGACACATTAACACGCGGACATACAGGAGCAATTCGTTCCATCACATTTAGCGCTGATGGTCGGCTTCTTGCTAGTGGCGGAGAAGATGAGATCGTTCAACTTTGGGATGTATTCAAGTGTAGCCGAATTAGACACCTCAAGTCAGACCGACTTTACGAACGCATGGAAATTACAGGTATCATTGGTTTGACGGATGCAGAAAAAGCTTCGTTAAGGGCGTTAGGTGCAATTGAAACGGTGGATAATTAAGAGAAATTATCTACCGTTTGTTCCGATGAGAACTCGTCAAACATCCCCAGCGAAACGCCGGATGGTTAACCGGAATGGAAGCTTCAATGTCCTTCGTAAAGGTGTATCTAACTCCCGTTGGCGCGATCCCTATCATTTGTTACTTACTCTTGCTTGGTATAAGACTTTAGCCCTAATTGCTCTAGGATACATACTTGCTAACACTCTGTTTGCTCTAGCATATCTTGCTGGAGGAGATGGCATTGAAAATGCACGTCCGGGTCATTTCTTCGATGCTTTTTTCTTCAGCGTTCAGACGATGGCATCCATTGGCTATGGAGCAATGTACCCTAAAACATTTTATACTAATTTTCTAGTGACTATAGAAGCACTGTTGGGGTTGATCGGGTTAGCAATGGCGACTGGGTTAATGTTTGCTCGATTTTCTCTACCCAAAGCGCGAGTTATGTTTAGCAACGTAGCTGCGATCGCTCCCTATAACGAAGTCCCAACCTTAATGTTTCGGGTAGCCAACGAACGTCAAAACTGGATTCTAGAGGCGCAAGTTCGGGTAAGTTTAGCACGGAGTGAAATGAGTAAAGAAGGAGAACAGATGCGCCGATTCTATGATATGGGGTTGGTTCGCAGTCAATCACCACTTTTTGCTCTCACATGGACAGTTATGCATCCGATTGACGAAAATAGCCCTTTATACGGAGTGACGTCAGAAGCAATGGTTGAAGATGAAATGGAAGTCGTGGTAACCTTAACAGGGCTCGACGAGACTGTATCCCAGACAATCCACGCTCGCCACTCGTATATTGCTGAAGAAATTTTGTGGAACGTACGGTTTGTGGATATTTTATCGAGGACACGAGATGGTAAGCGCACCATCGACTACTCCTGCTTTCATGATGTCATGCCTTTAGAAAATTAAAAATTAAATTTATTTGATTTTTTTATAAAATAAGTTTCTTACCTGTTCTTATAGTCTACGAGATGAATTTAGATAATCTAAATGGATAAGCATTCAGCTATTAGCTATCAGTATTCAGCCGTGAGCAGTAATAGATGCTTCTACTTAGTGAAAGCATGAGAATATAAATAAAATATGCTGAAAAGCTGAGGGTTAATAGCTGTATGCTTATACAATTGAATGCTCAAAACCTGTCATTATTGGTGTGATGAAACGTAAGAGTTCAGCCCTCAGCCCTCAGCCCTCAGCTATCAGCTTTTCTAAGCTAGGTCGGTGTTGAATTGGACTAAGATAAGCACCGTGATAACTCATGAAAATGTGTTTCGCTTGCTGAAAAGCTGACAGCTAATAGCTGAACGCATACGATGAAACATCGTTGAAAGACAAAAAACAGAGGAATCATTGAGAAATAAAGCAAAGGTGGAAGTCGTGATGTCTGTACAATTACTTAGACGAAAATTTACAGTTGAGCAGTATCATAAAATGATAGAGTCGGGAATTCTTACCCAAGATGATAAGGTTGAATTGATAAGGGGAGAAATCCTAGAAATGCAGTCCATTGGTACAAAACACACAGCCTGCGTCAGACGAGTCAGTAATTTGTTGTCCCGTCAGCTAGGCGATAAAGTGCTTGTGAGTATCCACAACCCTGTGGAATTAAATAAAACTTCAGAAGTTCAGCCTGATGTCGCCCTACTCAAGCCAAGTGAAGATTTTTACGAAACAGCCCATCCTCAACCAAGGGATGTTTTTTTACTAGTAGAAGTGGTAGACTCAACGGTGAAGTATGACCGAGAAGTAAAAATTCCTTTGTACGCAGAAGATAGCGTGGTTGAAGTGTGGTTGGTAGATATTGATGAAGAATTTATAGAAGTTTACCGAGACCCTTCAGCTTACGGATATCAAAATATTCAGAAATTTACACGAAATCAAACTTTATCAACACAAACTTTTCGTCATGTGAATTTTGCTGTTGATGAAATACTAGGGGATTAAGTAGTAACCATATATTTTCGTACACCAAAATATGTGAAAAAGGAAAAGAGAATCTAAGGGAAAAATAGTTTACTCTTTTTCCCTTTAACCTTTTTCCTTTTTCCAGCCGTGGGAATCCGATTTGATTCTTGAAATGATTTACGTAGGTAGATAATAGACAATAGGATTCCAAAAGATTCAGGTGTACCGAGTTTTGTTCCAAAATCAAATAGGAGTCCTAGAGCACCGTTACAGAAATCCTAAAAACCTGGTTTCTTCGACTTTGCTCAACGGAAAATCAGTCTTTTCAACGAGAGAAACCGGGTTTTTTAGCCCCACGAGTGAATACTGTACCAGCGCTCTAGAGTACTACAACGAGACTTTGACGAAGGAATCATGAATTACAGTCGCTGATTCTAGTTTAGGGTATTGGTAAATCAGCTTTAAGCGCATCATCCAACTGGTAAGGCTTAATCAGCTGTTGGCGCAGACTTTCCAAAAACTGCTCAGGGCGATCGCGCCGCTTTGCGCCTCTACGATTCATCAGAAATCATACCCAAAGCAGACATTCGCTACAGTAAAATCATGTTATCAGTAGAGAAAGTTCCACTCTCAAACCATTTATCTTTATTCAACAATACAAACTGGAGAGAAGAGTTTATGGGTTGGTTAAAAAGACTGTTCGGGATGGAAAAACCCCAAAATGCACAAGTAAATCCTACCCCACAGCTACAACAGCAAGCAAAACAAGAGCAGCCAGAACGAAAAGCACCATCGAAGGGTGAAGAAATACCCCCTGAGCGTGTAGGATTAAATGGTGAGTATGACCAAAGTGGATTAGCTAAGCGAGTCGCACTCGCATTTGACCAAGACTCTCAACTCGATGATATTGACACTCTTTGGGTTGCTCAAACAGGTAGTACTGTAGTACTGAAGGGAAAAGTCCCCAGCCAAGACATTCTCAACAAAATGGTTTCTGTCGCACGTTCAGTCAATGGCGCAACTTCAGTTGATACCAGTCAAGTGACTGTTGGCTAGATATAGCACTCAGCTAATGGCTAATGGTTAATGGCTAATGGCTAATGGCTAATGGCTAATGGCTAATAGCTGGGTGTTATTGCTTCTCACCAAAACATCTACTTAGCCAGTCTAGAATTGCTTGATTCACTAGTTCTGGCTGTTCATCATGGGGACAGTGTCCCACATCTTCTAAGCTAAGCAGTTCTAACTTCTCGTTATACTGAGCGAATTCACCAGCTAGTGCGGGAGGAACAAAGCGGTCTTTTTGCCCCCATATCAGAAGCATTGGAATTTGTAAAGTGGGCAATACCGTCTTAACACTGCGTCCTGAGTCTACCACACCTGTTGTTGCTCTAAAAAGGGCAGTAAAAGCACGAGCAGAACCTCGGTCTTGGGGAGGTGCAGTTAGAATTTCTACCAGTTCATCCGTAATAGCATCACCGTTAGCATAAGCCAAACCTGCCCAACGGCGGACTATACTAGGTCGGCGCAACAAGTGAAACAAAGGTTTAAGAACAAGTGGCGAAGCAACAATCTTCTTGATTCCCATGACAACAGGTCGTAAGACAGCGGGTATAGCTTCTTGCTCTAATGCCGGGTCGGGTAAACTCATCATAACTACCCCTTTGACCATATCAGGATAAGCAGCGGCGGCGGATAAAGAAACGAGTGAACCAAGAGAATTACCTATGAGTACTACTGGTTTACGAATAAACACTTTCCAAAAGTCGTAAACTTGCTCGACCCAAAACTTTATGCTGTAATTAGCTGGAGCTTTCTCAGACGCTCCCCAACCAAGCATATCCAAAGCATAAACTGTATGGTGTTCTCCAAGTACTTCTAAATTGTGTCGCCAGTGACCAATAGAAGCACCGAAACCATGTAGCAAAATCAGAGGTGTTGTTTGTCGATCATTATTTTTAGAACGAATATAAGTGTAGCGAGTTTGCCAACCTCTCCACACCCAATCCCTTTGATTGCCAACACGTTGCGCCCAGTGTCCTAAGTCTTTCACGTCTGACTTTAATATCTGCATATACGGAAATTTACGGAATATAAAAAATGTCAAGTCTTTGACAAAAAATGTTACAGTGGTTAATGATTGCTACTATTGTGTAATTTAGATTAACGACTGGACAGAAACCCTCTTTGAGTTAGTAGAATGACAGATACAAGGACATTAATAAAACTGCTCTATGGATTAGTTACCCTAAAACTATAGCGTTCTTTTTGCGTCCTCAGTTGTTTTATTTTTTTTGTCCCTGAGGCATACCAACAATCATCAAACCAATTCCTAATTATCAAATAGCTCCCACAAATCATAATGTCTGTGATTGAAAAGAAAAGAAATCGCGATCTGCCCCCGATTAACGAACGAATTCGCTTCCCGAAAATTCGCGTCATTGACACCGATGGTGCTCAGCTAGGGATTCTGACCCCGCAGGAAGCACTACAAATGGCTGAGGAGAAAGAGCTAGACTTAGTGCTACTGAGCGATAAAGCCGATCCCCCAGTTTGCAGGATCATGGACTATGGGAAGTTTAAGTTTGAGCAAGAAAAGAAGGCGCGGGAAGCTAGGAAAAAGCAGCATACCGCAGATGTCAAAGAAGTGAAGATGCGGTACAAAATAGACCAACACGACTACAATGTGCGCGTTAAGCAAGCAGAGCGTTTTCTTAAAGATGGTGATAAGGTCAAAGCAACGGTGATGTTCCGAGGTCGAGAAATCCAGCACAGCGATATGGCTGAGGACTTACTTAAGCGAATGGCTGCGGATCTCGAATCAGTCGGTGAAGTGCAGCAAGCACCTAAGAAAGAAGGGCGAAATATGATGATGCTTATTTCTCCTAAGAAATAATTTTTCAGCAATCAGCACTTCAGCACTTCAGCAATCAGCTTTTCTAAACATTGGGGGTGTTTCGTTGGAATCAGATAAGCATCGTGATAACGCCTGAAAAATAGGTTTCGCTTGCTGATTGCTAATGGCTGATTGCTAATGGCTGATTGCTAATTGCTCACTAATTAAATCCAAAACAAACTGATAGTCCTGAGTTCTGAGTGGGAAAACTATACTCAGTTACTCAGGACTTTTGCTTTCAGACTGGGTACCAAGGTAAAGGGTGTGGGGTGTAGGGTATGGGGTGTAGTGGTATTTCCCTACAGCCTACACCCTACCCCCTATACCCCAACATTGCGACTACTCTAGAAACGAAAATGCATGGAACTAAAAAATCAAAAGTTTGACCTCAACAGAGGCTTTTTATCGCGACTCCTACAGTGGGTGAATCTCCGTCCGGAGGAGAGCAATCGCACTTGGTTGATGTTTGCATTTTATACTACAACTTCCATAGGATTACGGTGGTCAGAAGATACGACAGTTGCTTTATTTTTAGACGAATATGGCTCTAAATATTTGCCTTGGATTTATATCGCCTGTGCATTCAATGGAGTTTTGTTAGTATTTTTATACTCATGGCTGCAAAAGATTTTTCCCATGCGTCGGGTGATAGTCGCGATCGCACCATGTATGTTTTTGCCATTGGTATTATTTCGTTGGGGAATGCAAATTCCGCAGCTATCAATCATCGCCATATTTCTCTTACGGCTGTGGGTAGACGCATTTTATGTTGTCAACGAACTCAACACCTCAATAGCAGCCAATCAACTTTTTAACATTAGAGAGATTAAACGTGCTTATCCACTAGTTAGCAGTGGTATTTTGGTGGCTGACGTTATCAGTGGTTTTAGCCTACCCTTCCTACTGTTATTTGTAGGACTCGACAACATCATCATGCCATTTGCCGCAATCTTCGTTGCATTTGGAGCAGTTATTCTTTTGCAATTGAGCAACAACTACCAACAAGTTTTTTACGATGTCCCACAACAAGAACTTTCAGAAGTACGGCGTTCCGGACGCCGCCTTTCAGGTCCAGTAAAGCATTACGCCCTACTGTTGTTTGGATTTTTTTCTTTGCTACACATTATTTGGGTGTTAATAGATTTTCAGTATCTCTCCCAACTAGAGTCCAATTTTCAAGGAAAAGAAATCGCCAGCTTTCTGGGTATCTTAGGTGGTCTGACAGGAATCTGCGAGTTAGTGATGCAGTTATTTATCTCCAGCCGGGTTCTTGAACGCTTCGGGGTCTTTTTTGGAGCTGCTACTTTACCTCTGAGTGTAGGTATTCTCATGCCATTATTGATTGGCTTGCTCAGTTTTATGCCAGGAAACCAACCGCAAAAATTATTATGGGGTTTGGTAATTCTTAAGTTTTCAGACGAGATATTGCGCTACACTCTAGTCACCAGTAGCGGACCCCTGCTGTTTCAACCAATTCCTGACAAAATTCGCAGCCACATACAAGCATTATCTGGAGGGATTGCAGAACCTTTTGCGACAGGATTAGGTGGCGTACTCATTCTACTAACCCTTTGGTTTTCAACACAGCTTGCACCCTCGTCCACACAAAACTCAGTTTTGCTAGTAGAAACTATCGTCGTAGCTTTGGTGTGTGTGGGGGTTGTTTGGGTGATGCGATCGCGCTACGTTGACCTATTAGTCTTAAGTGCAGGACGGGGTCAGCTGAGTGGAATAGATGTAGATTTACGCGCATTCAAGCAAGCTGCGATTAAAGCTTTAGGAGAACAAGGTACCGAAGCAGATAAACACTCTTGTATTGAACTTTTATCTCAAATCGATCTTAAAGGAGCGGGAGAAGTTTTAGCACCCCTACTCGTCAAGTTACCCCCTTCTTTACAGAAACACAGTTTAGAAGTCATGCTAACTGGAGGTGCTCATCCAAACTACTTACCTGAAGTTCGTCGATTATTAAATCTGCCAAAAGAAAAAGTTAACCCCGAAGTGTTTGCTCTTGCTTTACGCTACATTTGGCTTGCAGAAACACATCCAAATCTTGCCCAATTAGAAGAGTATTTAAACGACCAGCAGCACTCACTCATTGAAGCAACAGCAGCAGTATTACTGTTGCGTCACGGGACACCAATGCAAAAAGTCGCCGCCGTTCATTCTCTGCGACGAATGCTAACTCACAAACAAGAACGCTTACGAGTCAATGCAGTCAAAGCACTATCAGAAGCTGTTTACTTACAGGAACTGCGGATTTTCATACCGAAATTGTTACAGGATGAGTCATTGCGCGTACGTTGTGCAGTCCTGGAAATGATTGCAGCAACCCATTTAGAGGAGTGCTATTCAGCCCTTGTAGGAGGGCTTTTCTATAAGTCAACTCGAAATACAGCCGCATATGCTTTAGCAAAACTGGAGAATGAAGCCCTACCATTGCTAGTCAATCTTGCTACAAATATTTACAAACCAGAAATTGTCCGGATATACGCATGGCGTACTATCGGTCAAATTCAGACTTTAGAAGCGATGGATGCTTTATGGAAACATTTAGAAACCTCTAAGGGAACTAATAGGTATCATATATTACGTACTTTACTGAAAAGGTACCAACAAGAAGGAATTGTCTGTTTAGTGGATAGGTTGTTGGAAACTAGAGCGATCGCACTCATTGACAAAGAATTATATTTCTTAGGAGAAATTTATGCTGCATATATAGATTTTAGTACACAAAATGATATTAAAAAATATCCATCAAATGAGCTATTTTACACTATCTGTCAACTCTTGCAAAAAGCACTTCTTGAATTAGAAATAGGTGTCAAAGAGCGGCTATTATTGCTCCTTGAGCTACTTTATTCTTCTGAAAAAATCAAGGCAGCCGCATTTAATCTTAGGTCAGAATCAACTAAAAATTTAGCACGAGGCTTAGAAATTTTAGAACATACCTTGACTTTACAGAATAAATCTGTATTGCTGCAAATTTTAGATAGGCGATCGCCTGAAGAAAAACTAAAAATACTTATAGAAAAAAATATCACATATTATCAACAAATGACTCCAGGCGAACGCACGCGGATGTTATTAGCTCAGAAAGATTCCCTATCCGATTGGTGCTTGGCTTGCTGTTTTCATTTTGCTAGAGTTGCTTGCATCCGTCTTACCAGCGAACAAGTTTTAATCTGTTTGCGACATCCCACTGGCTACGTTAGAGAAGCAGCTATCTCATACCTAAGTGTTGTGTCACCCCGTGTTATCATCAAACTTTTACCACAGTTACAAAAAGATTCGCATCCTTTGGTTGTGGCTCAAGTTAAGAAAATGATAGTGGATAGTTGATAGTGGATAGTTGTTAGTTGATAGTGGATAGTTGTTAGTTGATAGTGGATAGGTGTTGGGATGGATAAGGCGAATTTTGAGAATTTACAAGTTTTTCAACTGTCTGAGAAGTTAGCAGATTTAATTTGGGATGTTGTTATACAGTGGAATCAGTTAGAAAAAGACACTGTTGGTAAGCAGATAATTCGTGCAGCGGATAGTATTGGAGCAAATATTGCAGAAAGAAGTGGTCGTCATAATTTTCAAGATAATCAGAGATTTGTAAAAATTGCAAGAGGTTCATTACATGAAACAAGATACTGGTTAAGACGAGCCTACAACCGCAAATTATTGACAAACGAACAAATTGATGGTTTAAAAGTTATTCTTAATGAACTATCCCCAAAGTTAAATGCATATCTAACATATCTTGATAATGCCTCAAAAAAACAAAAACGACCCCCTAAATCCCAAAAACAACTAACAACTAACAACTAACAACTAACAACTATCATCTATGCTAACCAGCGTTGACCGTTTATTATTTGTACGAAGAGTTCCTATCTTTAAAGAATTACGAGATGATTTTATTGTTCGTCTAGCTTCAGTCATGGATGAACTATCATTTCCAGCAAATTACACTATTTTTAGACAAGGAGAACAGGGGCGATCGCTCTTTATTGTCGTTTCAGGTAGAGTTAAAGTTCATATTGGGAAGCAACAGCTTGCAGTATTTCCAAAAGGAGAATCCTTCGGAGAAATGGCGGTGTTTGACGCTCAACCACGTTCAGCTTCTGCTACAACTTTAGAAGCGTGTGATTGTTTGGAACTAACACAAGAGCAGCTTTACGATGCGATTGAGGAAACTCCCGAAATAGCTGTAAATATTATCGGAATTTTATCCCGTAGAATTCGAGAATTAAACGAGAAAATAAATGCGCTTGTTTAAGGACTTCCAAATAAAACAGTCGGACTTTATCTCTTGTGGTACGGGCGTCACGCCCGTCAGTACTTCATCTTCTCCCCTACCATGCAACGCCAATCGCCTCCATAGCCCAAAGACGTTGGAGTAGTTTTTGGCGAAGTATTATTCTACTCCCTTTGATGCGCCTAAGAGGATGTTTGAAAAGTCCTTTCATCAGTACCAATCATATTCAATATCCCCCTAAATCTCCCTTAAAAAGGGGGACCGTTAGAGTATTTCCCCCCTTTTTAAGGGGGGCTAGGGGGGATCAATAAGTGCCTAAAATCACAGTCAACCACTTTTCAAACAATCTCTAAGATTACTTATGTAAAAACCGCTCCAGACGCAGAGAACACAGAGGTAAGAGTTCTAGAAATTAGGGAATTTTAGACTACCGAAGGGAGTAAATGAAAGGTGTGCTTTATGGGAAAGGTAAGTAAACAATGCGGTTAGGATTAACATTTTCATCAATCAGATATCTCAGTGTCATTTACCTGTTTATTAGCTTTTCTTTCATATCTCAGTTGTCGGAATTTCTCAGAAATAGGTGGAGGATTTAATCGCTGTGCTTCCCGCATTCTGTGACCGTGTTCTATCCAGTTTTTCATATCTTGCTCTATAACCTGGCTAAGGACTTGTGCAACTCGCGTACATCGGGTTAGCGAACTTTCTCCAGAATCCACATAGAAAGACTTTGTCCAAAAGTAGGTGACAACTTCTCCCTTTGCAGTTTGAGCCATTGTCATTGGCACATTTTTCTTTACAACCTCTCCTTTATCATTTTTCATGTCTTTAACATCACAAAAGAAATTCTGAGGAGGGGTATAAACAATTTCGGAAGTCGTACTCGAAGGTGATCTAAATGTAGGCGAAGCAGATGAACCAGAGGTTGGAGAAGAGGTTCGCTTTTCTTGAGCAAATGAAAACTTAGGTACTACTATGAATGACAGTGTGGTTACTGTTACTAAAGTTATAAAACGTATGTATTGAGATTTCATAGCTGAAAGGAAGCTTTGCTTGCTACAAGAAAACGACTAATATCTTCAACACCTTCTGCATTGTTTCAGAAATAATCTTACATTACGTAACATAGTCCGCAAACTGTTAAGCAACCATTAACCCATCCTTAGCATGAATTATGCATATAGTTTAGGCAGTGGTATCGGGTTCGTGAGAAATGGAAACTATAATTTTACAATCGGTATTGACCGTGCATTACTGAATAACTGAATTTCTTGCTAAAAACAATCACACTGGAATTTGTGTCTTCTCCTCAGAAGCTATTTTACCCAACTCATCCCCGTCTAAACTTGTATTTCTATTTTGAAACTCCTCCAATAATCTGTAGAAAGCATGAAACCCTTCTTGTTCGCTGCCACAATGCAGCATAATTATCTTTGCCCAAGAATTAGAAGTTGACACATGATATTTCTTTTGTACCCAAGGTTGAAACTCACGGTAAAAATCCATTTCTTCCTTAGTTGCTTCAACTTCTAATTCCCTCAAAGCTGTTTTAAACCCAACTATAAAATGAAACAAGTCGCTGACAGAAGCACGTCCAATATACATTCCTGGCTTAGCTTTCGTTTTTTTTAAAATTTCAAACAATTTGCTCATTCTTAATATTTTTTTACACAGTTAGATTTATCTGCGCCCACCTACTTATAGTAATCCTAAATTATTTGTGAAAAGTGAGAAACCCGGTATCTTGGAGATACCGGGTTTCTGTTGTCTCACAATTTTCACGACTCCTCAACGGAATGCTATATAATTTTGAGGTTGTCAAGCAACAACTAAGCCATCTTTGACATGAATTGTACGTTTAGTTTGGGCAGCAATGTCGGGTTCGTGAGTCACGATAACGATGGTGATACCTTGATGATTCAACTCCGTTAATAAGTCCATAACTTCGTGGGATGTTTTCGTGTCTAAAGCTCCGGTGGGTTCGTCGGCTAGGACAAGGGCTGGACGATTAACAAGAGCGCGGGCGATCGCAACTCGCTGCTGTTGTCCTCCGGAAAGTTGGTTGGGACGGTTATGCAATCGATCTCCTAGTCCAACTCTAGTCAAGGCGTGGATTGCTCGTTGGCGACGTTGTGACTTTGGGACATTAGCATAAATCATAGGTAGCATCACATTCTCAAGTGCGGTAGAACGTAGTAGTAAGTTAAATTGCTGAAAGACAAAGCCGATACGTCGATTGCGAATATAGGCGAGTTCATCATTATTCAGCGTGCTTAAATTGCGTCCTTCTAAGACATAGTGTCCTGCGGTTGCGCGATCAAGGCAACCGATAATGTTCATTAATGTAGACTTCCCTGAACCTGACATCCCCATGATGGCAACGTATTCCCCTTCTTCAACGGATAAGTTAATTCCCTTGAGAATCGGAAGTTCCGTTTCGCCTAAGTGGTAGGTTTTTCTGATTGACTCCATCCAAATCATCGTTGCAGCCATCTTAATCACTCCTTAACGCAGTAATTGGATCGAGTTTGGCTGCATTGCGAGCAGGGATAACACCAGCAAGCAAACCGATCGCAAACGATAAACCAAAACCAGTCATGATTGACACTGGAGAAATCACGAAGGGAAATTTAAAAATAATTGCGGCTCCAAATGCGATCGCAATCCCCAATCCGACACCAACTCCACCTCCAGTTGTTGCAATAGCGATCGCCTCTGTTAAAAATTGGTTTAAGATTGCAGAACTGGTTGCTCCCACGGCTTTACGAATACCAATCTCTCTGGTTCTCTCCACAACAGAGACCAGCATGATATTAGCGATACCAATCCCTCCAACAACTAGAGAAATACCAGCGATCGCAACTACCATCACCGTAAATAAACCCACAACATTGCTTAAGGTATTGACAACATCCACCTGGTTATTCAACCTAAAATCATCCGCTTGAGGTGGATAAATTTCGTGACGTACCCGTAAAAGATTAGTAATCTGAAACTGTGCTCCCTCTAGTTGGTCTTGACTGCTTACTTTTACGTAAATTCCCCTAATTGCAATCCCTTCCAAAGCATTATTTCCTACAAGCCGAGCAGACATATTGGTCAGGGGAATATAAATTTGCTCATCAACATTAAAAGGACCTTGAGCGCCCTTAGGTTCCATAACACCTATCACTTCATAACTTTTCCCCTGAATGCGGAGACTTGACCCAACCGCACTGCTTTGCGTTCCAAGAAGCTCATCCCGTACTGCTGGACCCAAAACAGCGACAGGTCTAGCAGTATCAACTTCCTGTTCACTAAAAAATCTTCCTTCTTGGATATTAGTATTCCTTACCTCTGGATAGTTGACATCTGTACCAATAATAGTCGTTGAAGTATTCTGTTTTTCATAAGTCACCTGAGCCGTCTGTTGCAAATAAGCAGAAACCGCTTGAGCTGAGAGAACCTGTTCCTGAATCGCCTTAGCATCATCCCAAGTTAACGTAGTCGCAGAACCACTACCTTGTCTGACATTTCCATTTCTTGCTGAACCAGCAAAAACCTGTATAATATCAGCACCTAATCCCTGTAACTGCTGCTCAGTAGCTTTTTGCACACCCTGTCCAATAGACGTAATAGCAATCACAGCCGTAATCCCAATAATCATACCCAACATGGTCAACCCAGTGCGGAGCTTATTACTCCACAAAGCTTCAGTCGCCATTGAGAAAATTTCAACAATTGATACTGAACCAATAGGAACTGGAATTGAAGACTTCATAATTACAGAATTTTCAAAGAGTTTTTGATTTTTTTAGAAGCATCCTACGGGCGGCGAACGTAACTTGTTATGAATGAAAGAAACACTTTTCCCTTACTGTCCACGTTGTCAAGGCGAACAACCGTTCGCCCCTACACCCCTACACCCCTACACCCTTACACCCCTACTACCGCATACCTCCACGCCGACTACCACCCATTCTTCCACCAGGACTTAACCCAGGGATAATAGAGCGATTTCCAGACTGAGATTGAGACCTTCGTGGAGCACTAATAACAACCGTCTCATCACCTTCCAACCCAGACCGCACTTCTGTTTTATTATCAACTGTGACACCTGTAACAATAGGAGTAAATCTAGGTCTGCCATTTTCACGCATAATTAATACACCAGTACCGTTTTGCTGGCGAACGATCGCAACTGTTGGTATAACCATTGCGTTCTTTAAGTCACCAACATTGAACTTCACATCAACGTTCATTCCTGGGACGAGGCGTTTTTCTGGGTCTGAAAGGATATCTACTTTAATTTGAAAACTAGTGACATTGGACTCTACTGTTGCTTGAGCAGCAATTTGAGAAACTTTTCCTTTAAAAGTCTTGTCTGGATAAGCATCAGCTTTGATAGTGACAGACTGTCCCACACGAATATTAGAAATATCTGTTTCAGCAACATTTGCGACAACTTGATACGTAGATGCAAGAGATAAAATTGAAGAAGACGTAGCGGAAGAGACATCACTTCCTGATGTTGTCGGAGTCACAAAATCACCGGGGTCAGCATACTTATTAGTCACAATTCCATCAAAGGGCGCACGAATCACCGTATCTTCAATTTGGTTTTGTGCTGTTTGGAGCCCACCCTGGGCTTGAGTTACTTGAGCGCGAGCCTGAGCTATATCTTCTGGACGACTTCCTGCTTTAGCCAACGCTAGGGCTTGTTTTGCCTCTTCGACTTGAGCCCGTGCTTGGGCAATTTCTTGGGATTGGTAGCCGTTTTTTTGCTTAGCAAGTTCTTCTTGTGCTACCACTAAAGTCGCTTTGGCTGCTGCTAAATTATCTTTGGCGTTGCGTTCTTCAGTTAAAGCTTCTTCGTAAGAATCGCGGGATATTGCACCTTCCGTGACAACAACTTGCAGGCGTTTGGCTCGTGCTTGTGCTAATTCCAGTCGGGATTGGGCTTGGGTTATTAATGCTTCATTTTTCTTAACATCAGCCTCGGCTTTGGCAATGTCTTCTGGACGGTTCCCTGATTCTAAACGGTCTAAGTTTGCTTGTGCGTCTCGTAAGCGTGCTTCTGCTTGGGCAATTTCTTGTGGGCGATTACCTGCTGTAACCTTTTCTAAGTTTGCTTGCGCTGCGGTGAGTTGTCCTTTGGCTTGGAGCAGTTGCCCTTGTAAGTTAGAATCATCCATATAAGCTAAAATTTGCCCTGCTTTCACAGAGTCACCTTCTTCAACCAGTAAACTTTTCAGTCTTCCTGAGCTTTTGGGGCTAACATTGGTTGATTGCTTGGGCTGGATTGTGCCATTGGCTGCAATAGTTATGGGTAAAGTTGCTCTCTCAACAGGTGCTGTTCGTATTTGGCTTCTGGCTTCTTGGCGTGGAGCGATCGTTGTTTGATAATAAACGGCATATCCTCCTCCCGCCAATGTCCCTATAATGACTAGTCCAGTTAACCATTTGGTCAGTCCCTGTTTTGCAGAACCTTTTTTGAAAGGTACAAAAGTAATAGGTCGGGTAGAATCGACTGTCATATCTCAATCATGGATAGAATTACAATTGGCAAAGTCGTATTGCCGATGGCGATCGCCGATAAATACTAGATTTGATTAAATTTACTGAGATTGATTACCATCACGTTGACGACGCGGTGGAATTCCCAAAGCCTCAATCAACTTTTCTTCAGTCACACCCAGCTTTGCAGCCCCACCTTTAATATCAAGACGGCGACGACGGCGACCATTCTCTACTGACTCACTTTGCGGTTGATCAGAAACCCCTAAAGCTTCCTTTAACTGCGCTTCAGTGACTCCCAGTTTCTGTGCTGCGGCTGCAAAATTTGGACGAGGTCGCTTTCCTCTCGGTCGCGTTTGTTGTCCATTAGATTGAGATGAATCTTGTGCTACGACATGAGACTGATTGGCTGTTGTATGATCTGCATTAGCTAAACTACAAGCTCCCAGCAAAAGAGGAATAACTGATACAGCTAAGAACTGACGAATCTTCATAAACTTGTATGTATGATGTCATAGTTTTAATGACAGCAATCCAAAATGACAGCTTGTCCCGTGTCTAAATTACAATTTTGTAATTTACGCGCTAACAGAAAACCCATCAGCCAATACTGCAAGGGATAGCGAAAATTAGAAACCCGGTTTCTTCGAGAAACCGGGTTTCTGCGCTCCACACAGCTCTTAACACCAAGCGTATTGGGACTTAAGAAACTACTAAAACCGATAATGCAACTGATAACTGTTAAATATAAGCTTCTCTAAAAGCTGAGCGCTGATAGCTGCATTGCTGAATTGCTGATACTTGAGCCGCTCTTAACGCCGAGCGCTACGTACAGCACGAGCAAGTTCTTGTTCCAACCTATTGATTTGTTCCCGTTCTTGACGGCTGATACGTCCATCTCTCATAGCGCGTCTTCTTGCTGCTTCAAGTGCAGCTTTACGTCTGTTAATTTCTTGAAGCTCTCGACGGTTGATGGTATTGCGGTTTGTAACATTGACAACATTACCATAGCGCGAATTTGTGTACACTCCGCGATGATAGTTCTCACCAGCAAAGGCAGATGTAGTAGGTAAGAGAACTGTAGCAGCACACAAAGCAGCAAAAGCCAAAGTTTTGTGATTAATCTTCTTCATAACAACCAACCTCTTTGTATTAAGAATATTGAGGTCTCCATGTTTTTGATTACACTAGCCTTTTATGACGGCTTATCTACTGTCTGGATTACAATTTTGTAATCAGACTGTAGGACGAACAAAGCAATTAGCCAATTAAACAAAAGACGAAGAATCATCGCGAATAAGGTTAGAGTCCAATACTTGTCAGAAAGAGCGCAAATCAGAAACCCGGTATCTCCAAGATACCGGGTTTCTGGCTCCTCTGTTATCGTTAATCGAGCAGTATTGGGTTAGAGCCGATTGACTCAAAGTACTTCTTTCTCAAACAGATGTGACACCGCTGCACCACTTTTTAGCATTAGGGTGTTAACATAAATCAACCCCACTTCTTTGATAGGATCACCAGTGCGAATTAGGCAGAAGTATCTGGGCGTTGCTGGTTGGTCTGTGTTGACCAACGCCCATAACTGAGCAACGCCCTGCTGAATTTCGGCAGTCAGAATTTTTGCTCCTGCTGGCAAATCAAGTTGAAATTCCTTTTTATCACTGGGAATCGGGAATTTATGTATTGTTTTCATTGGTTTGCGTGAAATATCTTCAGTAAATTCAATTGGGGAGTGGTAGCCAAATTTATACAAGTCATGTACTGGTGAGGCAGATAAGTCTTCGCTAGCTGGGTCATTGGTACGACCAATGCTAATAATTGGTTCGTCACTTCCTTTTTCATACCCAAGCAGCACAATATTCTTACCACCCCACGTGCCAACGATTCTAATTTCATCGTCTGGCAAAAAATCAAACCCGGTATCAGGATACCGATCTCTATTTTTTATTGGCATAGTATCCCCAATCTCATGCGGCTCAACCCTAACCGATTCTTCGTGAAATCATAACCGCGATCTCACTTAGGGAAGAGCTACAAAAAACCAGAAGCCCTAAATTGCTCAGGTCTGAAGCTTGGCGATGTAAAAATAGGAGTTAATTATAAACCAAACTGTCAACACCCTGCACGCTCAGTGACAGGGCTTCATGCCCCAATGAGCGTTAGTTGACCCGGAGTAGAGGGAGACGTACGTCGTTAATACCTCGCAAACTTTATCTGGGAGAGCTAAAACACCTACCTGCAGATGCCTGATGCCAGTCTGCAGCTCTAGTAGCCAACGATTAAACAGTTTTAGAAGGGCAAGACAGTGTCGTTGGTACGTGCCGCCAGATAATATCCTAGGCTCACATTACCCAGAAATGGAGGGACATTATGTCCAAAGTATTTGTTCTCGATACCGAAAAAAGACCATTAAATCCAATTCACTCAGCACAGGCAAGACAACTCCTTAGAAATCGTAAAGCTGCAATTTTTCGTCGATTTCCGTTCACAATCATTTTAAAAGAAGCGAAGCCAGATACGCCTGTTGAGCCATTAAGACTGAAATTAGACCCAGGTTCAAAGGTAACTGGAATAGCAGTAGTTAACGACTCCACAGGAGAAGTTGTATTTGCTGCTGAACTTCAGCATAGAGGATTTGCAATTAGCGAAAACCTACTTTCAAGAAGACAGTTACGAACAGGTAGACGCCATCGAAAAACTCGTTATCGTCAACCGCCTTTACATTATTGGTTCAGAAAAGGCAATAAACAGCCTTGCCCAAGACAGCGGCGTAATTGGCTAGCACCATCGTTAATGCATCGCGTTTTTACGACAGAAACATGGGTTAAGAGGTTGAGCAAGCTAGCACCAATCACTGCTATTTCTCAAGAATTGGTTAAGTTCGATACCCAATTAATTCGTAATCCAACTATTGAGGGGAAGGAGTATCAGCAGGGTGAGTTGGCAGGTTATGAAACCCGCGAATACCTGTTAGAAAAATGGGGTAGAAAGTGTGCCTACTGCGACAAGGAAGGCGTTCCGCTCCAAATTGAACATATACACCCTAGAAGCAAAGGAGGGTCAAATTCAATCACAAATTTAACGCTGTCTTGTGAGAAATGTAATCTCAAAAAAGGCACCAAAGATGTCAAAGACTTTCTCAAGAAAGACCCAGAAAGACTCAAGAAGGTTTTAGCTCACGCTAAAACACCACTGGCTGATGCTGCTGCTGTTAACTCCACTCGATTTAGGTTATTAGAAACCCTCAAGGCTACTGGTTTGCCCGTTGAAACTGGCAGCGGTGGGTTAACAAAGTTCAATCGAACTAAGCAATCGTTAGAGAAAACTCATTGGATTGATGCTGCTTGCGTTGGCAAGTCAACTCCAAAGAAGTTGATAGTTAAAGGAGTTAATCCATTGTTAATTAAAGCGACTGGACATGGCACTCGTCAGTCCTGCCGAACAGACAAACATGGTTTTCCAATTCGTTATTGCCCCAGAAAGAAGATTCATTTTGGATTCCGAACTGGGGACATTGTTAAAGCCGTTGTCACCAAAGGCAAAAAGGTCGGTGAATACATTGGGAGAGTCGCAGTTCGTGAAATTGGTAGTTTCAATATTTCAACCAAAAACGGGCTGATTCAAGGAATTTCTCATAAATATTGCAAACATATTCACAAGAAGGACGGTTATTCGTATGCGTAGTTCAGATGTCTGGACGCCGTTGGGAATTAGGCGTGGAGTGGCACCGAAGTGGTCTGAAGACGCACGGTTTCCACACTCCCGGAGGTTTTTAGATGAGGGTTTATGGTCACAATAACTACACTAGCAGAAACTAGAACTGTACTTAAGGATATCAGCTGGCAGACATTTAAAACCATGTTGGCGGAGATGAGCAACCAGCGAAATACTAGACTTGCTTATGACAATGGGATACTAGAAATCATGTCTCCACTGATGCCACACGAAAACTCAAACCGATTAATTGAGGGATTCGTTCTCGTGTTGTGCGAGGAATTTGGTAAAGAAGTTAAAAGCGCAGGTTCGCTGACTTTAACACGAGACGATTTGGAGCAGGGAGGTGAACCGGATAGCAGTTACTACATTCAGAATGAATCAAGAGTCAGGAACAAGGAAAGCATAGACTTGGCAACCGATCCACCACCAGACCTTGTGCTGGAGGTCGAATATTCCAGACCAAAAGTTGATAAGCTAAAGCTTTATGCTTCTATGGGAATTCTAGAATTCTGGAGGTTTAACGGAAGCACACTCAGAATCTACACACTTTCAGGTGGGCAGTACTCAGAGGTTCAACTTAGTCCGACCTTTGCACCTGTACCAGTTCAAGAAATTCCCCGGTTTATCCAAGAAAGTCGAAAAAATGGGCAGATAGCAACTACTCGCGCTTTTCGCAATTGGGTAAAGCAGCATTTACGAGAATAGGGATGTGGGCTTGGTTTTGATAAGTCTTAGAAAATTATGCATATCTTATTCGTCGAAGATGAAGCGAGAATAGCTGACTTTGTTCGCTCTGGATTGAAAGAACAGGGATTCGTTGTTGACTATTGCGACAACGGGGATGATGGATATATCCGAGCAATGGAAAATGAGTATGATGCGATCGTGCTCGATATTATGATTCCAGGAAAGGATGGATTGTCTATCCTCAAACATCTCCGACGAGCAGGGCGTAATGTACCAGTGATTCTATTGACGGCTCGCAATGAACTCGATGACCGATTGGAAGGTCTAAATCTTGGGGCTGATGACTATATCGCAAAACCATTTTTTGTTGAGGAGTTGGTTGCTCGCCTTCATGCTGTGGTACGTAGGACTACGGGCGATCGCCAAAATCTTTTGTGTGTTGGACCTATAAAATTGGATCGGATTACGCGGGAAGTTACCTGCAATCAGCAGATTGTGGAACTCACTACCCGCGAGTTCAATCTTCTAGAGTACCTAATGCGCTCTCCTGGACGAGTGTTTACCCGTACGCAAATTCTAGAGCACGTGTGGGGATATGATTTCAACCCGAATACCAACGTGGTTGATGTGTGTATCCAAAGGATTCGCAAAAAGATTGACCCTATTGGTGGAGTGGGTTGGATTGAGAGTGTACGGGGAGTTGGGTATCGTTTTAGTAAGCCAGAGGCTTAAGTGTGAAACTCCGTTCGTTTCGACTCCGTATTGCCTTGTTATCTGCTATACTAGCAGGCTCCGCCCTCGTAGGATTTGGGCTGATTTCCTCGTGGCTGATTTATGATGCTAAAGTCAGTCGCTTGGATGTAGAACTGGAAAGCCAATTATTCAGGGCTGCACGCCGACGAGGTCAAAATAACTGGGAACTCTATGTACAATCTTTACCTTTAGCATTCGGTACTAACTCGCAAACACCTATTGCTATCAGGGTGATTGATACTGAAAAGAAAACGCTTTACCAATCAAGCGATTGGTCGCCTGAATTGGAGATGCAACGCTTGTTACCATTTCGTCCTTTCCGAAAACTTCCACCCATACCAACATCGAATCGACAAAGCTCTTCATCTTCTCGCGATCGCCGTCCCAGTGAGCCTCCCAAATTATCTCAATTCGTAACCCAACGGACAACAAAAGAGACTTGGCGTGTAGGTGCGATCGCTGGATCTCGTTTTCAGGTAACAATCGCTGTCAGCCTCAGTGGTATTGATCGAGAAATGGCGCTCATCCGTAATATCTTCTTGATATCAATACCTATTTTGTTCCTATTAGTTGTTGGTGGTGCGTGGGGGTTATCCGGTAGTTCGCTGCGTTCCATTCGAGGGTTAACTGATGTTATTCAACACGTGACAGTTACAGGACTAGGTCAACGAGTTCCCATTGATGGGATGGATGTTGAATTCGTAGAACTGATTCAAGTGTTTAACCAAATGTTAGAACGCTTGGAACGAAGTTTCAATCAAGCCTCCCGCTTCAGTGCTGACGCAGCTCATGAACTCAAAACCCCACTTGCAATTCTCCAAGGTACACTCGAACAAACATTACAACAAGTTGAACCAGGATCGGAAGTTCAACAAAGTTTGAGCAATCTGTTAGATGAAGTACGTCGCTTAAGTGGGATTGTTCGTAAACTTTTGCTGCTTTCTTTAGCAGATGCGGGAAGAATGAATTTATACCGAGTTGATGTCAATCTCTCTCAACTCTTAATTGAGATGACTGAGGATATAGAATTGCTAGCACCAGATTTAAATGTTCAAACAGACATTGCTAGTGGATTGCATTTACGAGGCGATCGCGATTTACTCACCCAAATCTTGCAGAACCTAATCAGCAATGCCATCAAATATAATCTACCAGAAGGTTGGATAGGAATTCACGGCCATCAGCAGGAAAAAACCGTTTTGGTCACAATTAGCAATTCTTCCAAAGATATTCCACCTAAAGACCGAGAACGAATTTTTGACCGCTTCTATCGCAGCGACCCCGCCCGGACGCGTAAGGTAGACGGAATAGGATTGGGGCTTAGTCTAGCAAGAGAAATTGCAAAAGCTCACGATGGTGACTTGACGCTTGACCCAACTCCATCAGGGTTGACTGCATTTACCCTCAGCTTACCTATACTTTGAGCAGTCAGCTATCAGCAGTCAGCTATCAGCCATCAGCCAACAGCTAGTGGTAGCAAGTGCTCTTAGCTCAAGCAAGGATGTTTGGGTGGAGACGATTTCTGTCAAGATGAGGACATCTGGCTTGCGCTCTGTCTTCCTCACGCTTTATCTGCTGGTCGTTCATTAAATCCATATCGGACTTTTCACTCGTTTTGACAGCGTTCATTTCTAAGTTTGCAGGATTGTACAACAATTTTAGATTATTGTTCTATTGTTTGCCCTTGAGGATTCTTACAATGAAGCTAAAGCAATAAAAAATGATTCCGACTTCTTGTAAGCATTCTAGATTTTTATTCAAAAGAAAACTCAGTTTTGATTGGGCAAGATACTTGTCTGCTGACAACCAAAATGGTGTCAAGGCTAACCTTGCTTCTTAAAAAATCCCATCCCTACTGATAGAGGAGGCGATAAGTACTCAATCTGTACGCTTGGGATAGCAACCCAAATGGCATCAAGTTAAGGAATTAAGCAAATGGACATCAAAAGAAGTGGCTCACAGCCTTCCGCCAAAGGACCATCTGAGTATTTTACCGGCACGGTTCGCATTGACCCCCTGTTCGAGGCACCCGATCCAGCCCGCGTGTCTGGAGCCAGTGTCACGTTTGAGCCCGGTGCTCGAACGGCATGGCACACCCACCCGTTAGGACAGACGCTAATTGTGACGGCTGGCTGTGGTCTTGCCCAACGCTGGGGCGGAGCGATCAAGCACATTCAACCAGGGGACGTGATTTGGTTTGAGCCCGGTGAGAAGCATTGGCACGGTGCCACCTCAACCACAGCCATGACACACATTGCCATTCAGGAGGCACTCGACGGTAAACCTGTGAACTGGATGGAACAGGTCAGCGATGAACAATATCAGGGGAAATCCGAATAACTCATCGTGAATGTCAAAGGATAGAGTTGAAAGTTTCAGCGACGGCGTAACAACATATCATATAAGTGTCAAACTCTATCCCGGTAGGTCAGAACAGCAGAAGATTCGGCTTGCTGAGCAAATCATGAAAGACGTTGTTGCACTGCTGAACTGTGGAGAAGAGTCGGTTTCGTTAGCGATCAAAGAAATTGAACGTCGCAACGTCTTGGAGTTTATCACCAATGCTGTGGGTGCTCAACGTCATGGTACGCCTGCTCCTTCTTTGCTTCCAATGGTGAGTTCTTCGGAAGATGTTTTCAGAGCGGCAAAGACGAAAGCGTCGGTCTCAGTTTTCAAACCTTAGCCGTTTATTACGCAACGCCTCCGATCTAACTCTTGCTCTTTCTTTATAGGAGTTTCTGGGACCTCGAATATCACGCTTCCGAGCAGTATTGGCACCACATTAAATCTCTCGTTGACGCCGATTCAGTATTCTCTCGTGAGGCTAAAAAACCCGGTTTCTTTGAGTTAGCTTAACGAGATATCGGTCTTTTCACGCATATAAACCGGGTTTTTGGGATTATTGAATTGATGTTCTAGAAACCCAGTTTCGTAGGAGTTACCGGGTTTTTAATTTTCGCGATTCCTTGGTAGTATAGGGCATCATTTAACCTCAATTATTCTCTCATCAGAGTGATGAAAAAGTATTAAAATGCTAGAGATTGCTCGCTCCTTATTGCCAAAGTAACTTCTACATTGTACTATCATTACTGAGTTGTCTATTGTTGTTTTCTGCGTTAGCAAAAACCAATATACACAATTATAACTTGTATTTTGTGTCGTCCACCTTCCGGAATAGAAATCTATGACCATAGATGAAGCCAAGATTTACAAACATCCTGAATCAGATGCTTCCGAAGTACTGGATTTTATCAAGGAAAACCCTCAAGAGAGTTTAATGATTTTAGATTTTGACGAAACCTTACTGCTAAGAAATTCAACAGAAGAGTTTCTCAATACATTACAGCCACGAACGATAGCTGCAATAATACTCATCATTCTGGATGTTATTAAACCTTGGAAATTATTACCTCAAAAAATTGGAGGAGAGACATCTCGAGACTGGATTCGTGTACTGATTTTGACTGTTCTCTTTCCTTGGAATATATTGCTCTGGAGAAACCATGCTCAAAAGTTAGCACACACATACATAAACAATGGGCTTGTCAAATCAATCATTAGTCGCCCTACTTCAAGAGTTGTAATTGCAACAAAAGGATTTGACTTTATAGTAAGACCGATTACAAAGCATCTACCTCTTACAATAGAGCATCTCATCGCTTGCCGATTTTGGATGGGTTGTATAGATCGGAATAGAAAAAAAGAAGATTTGATTGCAAGCAGAATTAGTCTTAATGAAATTGAACAAAGCATTGTCGTAACAGATTCATTAGATGACGCATCACTACTTGCTATTGTCAAAAATCCATTTCTGGTGAAATGGGAAAAAGCAAAATATATTCCAGCGATGGAAGATGCATATATTCCTTTCTTTTACTTAGAAAAAGTCAAACGCCCAGGAAAGAAAACTCTCAAAAATATTATCTTTAAAAATCATTTTGTATCACTCTTATTGGCGCTGAGTTGGCTAAGCCCAGTACCTATTCTCCATGCGCCAGGAATTGCCTTCCTCCTTCTTTCCTTTTGGTGTATCTATGAAATTGGATATTATGAAAACGATCGGGTGGCAGAAAAGTTTGAGCAGAAGCCTGTGCTATCAGAGATTTATCAGAAGTATAAGTCCAAAATGAGTCAATGGCAGCCTTGGGTATGGGCAATGATTCTGTCAATTTTAGGTATATTCTTCATAGAAGCTAGTCAAATTGATATTTGGAAATCCAATCATCTCGCTATTTCCCAAATGTTTGTTAGTTTGAATATTAGAGAACTATTGACTCAATTATTTCTCTGGCTCAGTGTACTTGTATCTACTCGGCTTATTTATATAGCGTATAATTATCTTGATGAGAAGACGAGAATTTGGATATACCCGATATTACAGTTTTGTAAATTTTTTGGATTTCTTGTGGTTACTGCTACCAACTTTGTTGGTGTAGCCTTATTATTTGCACAATTACTAGTTGAATGGATTCCGTACACCATATATAGATGTGGAGGGGAACGACACAGCTTTAAAGAACAAACTTTTCGTTTGTTTGTCTATACATTTTTATGTATGACGATCGCTCTTGGGATTCGGGATGTTTCTATATTAATGAATCCTCAATTTTTTACCATCTTTGCTTGGTGTCTTCTCCGCAGTAGACCAGAACTAACAACCCTATTCCAAAACAGTCACTTCATTTGGAAAGGGGCTTCCAAATAAGAAAGTCGGACTATCTCTGTTGTGGTACGTCTGTCTCAGATGTTACAAGTGGAGACGAACGAGGACGCCCCGCAATACTGCTTGGTTAATCGAAAATGAGAAACCCCATAAATCTCAACGCCGTAGCTTTTGGCTGCGGTGCTTATTTTATAAGTACTATAGAAATTTTTATAGTTAAGCTCTCTCTATCAGACATAAAAAAAAATTATATTTTAATAGCCTTGTTATTTTTAGAAATTATCAATATAGTTCTTTACAGAGGCAGAAAAATATATGTAGCAAACGACACAATAGTAAATGATACAGGAGGTTTCCAATGGTAGCACTGGCTGAACAAGTCACACGTAGGTTAACGATACAGTCCGTTACGATTGGCTCCGATACAACAGCAATCCGTTGCTTGGATTGGGATCGCGATCGCTTTGATATTGAATTTGGGCTCCAAAATGGGACGACTTATAACTCATTTTTAATCCGAGGTGAAAAAACAGCGTTAGTCGATACTTCCCATGAAAAGTTTCGCCAACTTTACCAAGAGGAGCTCTTAGGGCTAATTCAACTTGATTCGCTTGATTATTTAATTGTCAGTCATACCGAACCAGACCATAGTGGATTAGTCAAAGATATATTGACGCTGGCTCCTCATGTCACTGTTATTGGTTCAAAAGTAGCAATCCAGTTTCTTCAAAATTGGGTGCATCAACCGTTTAATCATCAAATTGTCAAAAATGGCGATCGCTTAGATTTGGGTAACGGTCATGTTCTAGAATTTGTGATTGCACCCAATTTACACTGGCCCGACACAATATTTACCTATGATACCAAAACGCAAATTTTATACACTTGTGATGCGTTTGGTATGCACTATTGTGATGACCATACCTTTGATGAAGATTTAGCTCTGATTGAAGAGGATTTCCAATACTACTACGATTGCTTGATGCGACCGAATGCGCGTTCCGTCCTGTCTGCGCTCAAGCGGATGAGTGAGTTACCTTCAATTACAACTATTGCTACAGGTCACGGTCCGTTACTTCAATACAATACTGACGACCTTGTTGATCGTTATCGTCAATGGAGCCAGGAACAAGCAAAGATTGAAACCACAGTCGCTGTCTTCTACATATCTGATTATGGATATAGCGATCGTCTTTCTCAAGCAATTGCTCACGGAATTACGAAAACAGGTGTAGCAGTGGAAATGATGGATTTGAACTCTGCTGACCCTCAGGATGTTAAGGAACTGGTCAGCATTGCAGCTGGATTGGTCATTGGAACTCCACCTATCACAGGAACAACAGCTGCTACGGTTCGGACTGCCCTCAGTACTATTCTAGCTGCTACCACACCTAAACAGTCTGTTGGTGTGTTTGAATGTGGATGTGAAGATAGCGAATCAGTTTATCTACTGCTAAATAAATTCCGCGATTTAGGGCTCCACCCTGCTTTTGCTCCTATAGTCCTCAAACAGACACCTAATGAAACAACATATCAACTGTGTGAAGAAGCAGGAACAGATATGGGACAATGGTTGTCTCGTAACCGGAGTATTAAGCAAATTAAAGCTCTAGATTCTGAACTAGAAAAAGCTTTAGGACGTTTGAGTAATGGATTGTATATTCTGACAACTCAAAAAGGTAGTCTCAATAGTGCTATGTTTGCTTCTTGGGTAGCGCAAGCTAGTTTTAAACCCTTGGGTCTAACAGTTGCGGTAGCTAAAGACCGTGCAATTGAATCTTTTTTACATATAGGCGATCGCTTTGTTTTGAATGTTTTAGAAGAAGGCAATTATCAGAATTTAATGAAGCATTTCCTCAAGCGATTTCCTCCCGGTGCTAACCGTTTTGAAGGGGTAAAAACTTACTCAGCTAACAATGGTTGTCCCATTTTGGCAGATGCTCTTGCTTATATGGAGTGCGAAGTGAAAACCCGTATGGAATGTGGCGACCACTGGACTATTTATGCGACTGTCTCTGTGGGACGTGTTTCTAAACCCGATGCTCTGACTGCTATTCACCATCGCAAAGTAGGGAATCACTATTGATAAGGGTGTAGGGTGTAGGGGGTGGGGTGTAGGGGAAGAATTTATTTTGTTGAATGTTTAAGTCAAATAGATAAAAATAGCTATCAAAAATTATGTCAACTATGAAGTTACGTGATGTTCAAGTCGCTTCAATTGGTGCTGATACTCTTATATTGCGATCGCGCACTTGGGATAGACTGAAGTTTGAAGTAGAATACTCCTTGCAAAAAGGTACAACTGCTAATTCCTATTTGATTCAAGCAGACAAAACAGCTGTCATTGACCCACCAGGAGAGTCATTTACTGAGATTTACCTGCATGAATTACAACAACAGATTGATGTTCAACATCTAGATTATGTGATTTTAGGTCATGTGAATCCAAACCGATGCGTGACATTAAGGGCTTTACTGAATTTAGCCCCTCAAATCACCTTGATTTGCTCTAAGCCTGGTGCAGTTGCTTTGCGTACGGCTTTTCCAGACAAAGAGCTAAATATTAATGTCGCCAAGGGTGAAGAAGTTCTGGATTTGGGCAAAGGTCACACACTACAATTTATTCCAGTTCCTAGTCCCCGGTGGCCTGATGAACTTTATACCTATGACTGTGAAACTCGCATTTTGTTTACAGATAAACTATTTGGTGCTCACGTTTGTGGGGATGAAGTTTTTGATGAAGGTTGGAAAAACTTAGACGAAGATCGGCGTCATTACCACGATTGTCTTCACGCTGCTCAATCTCGCCAAGTAGAAACAGCACTAGACAAATTTGCTCCTTTGTCAATATATATGTATGCTCCTGGACACGGACCTCTGGTTCGGTACAGTAAAAGCCGACTCACCCACGATTACCGCCAGTGGAGTCAGCAGCAGAAGGAAAGGGACTTGACAGTAGCCTTAATTTATGCATCAGCTTATGGGAATACAGCGACTTTAGCACAAGCGATCGCCAAAGGCATTACCAAAGCTGGCGTAGCAGTAGAATTAATCAACTGTGAGTTTACCGATCCGGTTGAAATTCAGACAGTGATAGAAAAATGTGATGGATTTATCGTCGGTTCTCCCACATTAGGCGGACATATGCCTACTCAAGTACAAACTGCCTTGGGTATCGTGCTTTCTGTTGCTGCTAAAACTAAACTAGCAGGCGTTTTTGGTTCCTATGGCTGGAGTGGAGAAGCCGTTGATGAGATTGAAAGCAAATTACAAGATGCTGGCTACCGCTTTGGCTTCGATACAATTCGGGTGAAATTCAAACCCACTGATGCTATCCTTCAAGAATGTAAAGAAGCAGGAACAGATTTTGCTCAGGCTTTAAAGAAAGCTAAGAAAATCCGCGCTCCCAAACAACCTGTCAGCGACTCTCAAATTGACCGCACCGAACAAGCTGTAGGACGGATTGTTGGCTCTTTATGTGTATTAGCAGCTACACGTGAAGACTTTACCAGTGCTATGCTTGCCTCTTGGGTAACTCAAGCCAGTTTCAATCCCCCAGGTTTGACAGTTGCAGTTGCTAAAGACCGAGCTATTGAACCGTTGATGCATACAGGAAACCATTTTGTTTTAAATATTTTGAAAGAAGGTATGAACCTGAGACGGCATTTTCTTCAACCTTTTGCACCAGGTCAAGACCGCTTTGCTGGTTTGGCAACTCAAACAGCTGAAAATGGCTGTCCTATACTCAACGATGCTCTCGCTTGCTTAGAATGCACCGTTCACAGCCGCATGGACTGCGGCGATCATTGGGTTGTTTATGCAACTGTTGATAACGGTCAAATGCTACAACCTATGGGTATGACTGCAATCCATCATCGCAAATCTGGTAGCCAATACTAATTGACATCAAGTAGCCCCAATCAAGAATTTCTAAGCAATAAATTCGCTCGCCTTCGCTAGAGCATCGGTACAGAAATCCCAAAAACCCGGTTTCTTCTAGTTGGCGCAACGAGAGATTAGTCTTTTCAACCAAAGAAACCGGGTTTTTTAGCCCCACGAGTCAATACTGTATCGGCGCTTTAGTTCACGGGCGAGGACGCCCGTACCACAAGAGATATGACTTTTTGATTTAGAAGTTACAAAACTGCCCACACCCCACTTTCATAGGAGGTTCAATGCAAGAGTCTATTAAAAATCCGGCAACCAATGGGTTCAAATGGTTGAATAGAAGCCGAATGGTAAAGTGTCTTGAAGCTATTCAAGATTTAATTGTTGTGTCTTTATGTATTGGTCTGTTTAGTTTCATGGCAATTCAATTGCGAGCCATGTTCTATTCGCTACTACCTCCTCTTAATTTTCAAGCTGTTACCTCTGATATCTTATTTCTGTTGATTTTGGTCGAGCTATTTCGACTGTTAATCATTTATTTACAGGAACAACGAGTATCAATTGGTGTAGCCGTAGAGGTATCTATCGTATCTGTTCTGCGAGAAGTTATTGTACGGGGAGTTTTGGAAGCAAACTGGACTCAAATTTTGGCTGCTTGCGCCTTCTTGTTGGTAATGGCTATACTACTTATAGTAAGAGTTTGGTTACCGCCAACTTTTAATGGTATTGACCCGGAACGTCATGTCTCTCTCAAAAATAAGTTACTAATCACAGACCAATTATCTGAATCTCCTTTTCATACCCATTCTGAGGGAATAGCTTCTACTTTGACAGAAAAATTAACCGCAGATGAACGCAGATGAACGCAGATGGACACAAAGAAATTTGTATACTTTGCACGGGAATAAACTGAGATGATTGATTCAGCTAGAATCTATGAGCTATAAGTTTTTGGCTCTTAACTGATAGCTGAAAGCTGATATAGCAATCCTAAATGATTTATAAACAATTCGGTTGCCTATTGCCTATTGCCTGCCTTGACGAGGTGTTTGTAACTCAAATAGGAATGCTATAGCTGATAGCTAATGGCTGATAACTTACCTAATTCCCCAAAGTTTTCCGAGCTAGCTTGGCATAGGTTTTTACAGTTTCATAGGGCATTTTTAAATCTTTTGCTATATCTTGCAAGGATTCTCCCATTTCTCTACGTGCCAGAATTGTTGCCCTTGTTTCGCATACAGATATTGCTCTATCTCCACCTGTACGTTTTTGCTTTGCCATTAGCATTTCGGTGAGTTGGGTAATGCGTTGTTCGAGTTGTATTTCTGGTACGGGAATTTCGATTTCTGCTGCAGTTTCCAGCCATCCTAACCGTGTCTGACCTAAGCCAAAGGTGGTTTTGTGTCCTGTTCCGCTATAGGGAGCAAGTTGACCTAGGGCTTTGAACAATTGCACAAATTCCTGTGTTTCTGATGCTTCTCTTCCTAAACCATATTCAATTGCACCTGTAAATCCTGTGACTGTACCTTTTTTACCGCCTGTCACTTTAACTGATGTTAATTGATGGCGGTGAATAATCACATTTTCGTCTATCCATAAAAGAAAATCGTCCATATCTACTGGTTTCCCGGAAAAATCATTCCAGCGGCGCAAATAGCTGTGAAAGGCATTGAATGGTAAAGGTAAGGGAAAGTGATGTCCTTTGCGACGAAAACTTGTGGGACTTATGAAGCTTAAAGTTACGGTGTTTTTTGATGGTATTGTTAGTAATTGGGCGTAGGTCGTGGGAGGATGGGCTATGGCTATTTTTTTAATTTGTAAGGGGGCTTGGCGAAGCTCTATAGTTTTTGGTATATTTTTTAACCATTTCTGCATCCACTCTACAACTGATGATGACAAAGCTGTAACATACCAGTGGTAGGTGGTGTCTTCTTTTAATTGCAGTTGTTTGCCCGCAGTTAATAACTCTCCTTCTAAGCGGGAAATGGTAAATGGCTTTTCTGATTCCCCATCGTGGAGATAGGCTGATAAGTCTGGGTTGGTTTGACGTACTTGATCTAGGAACCAGGCGTGAAGTGCGATCGCATACTCTGGGAATAAAGTTGGATTCCCCACTGGAACGACATCAAAGACTAAGCCAACTAACTCGGTTCCATCTGGTAAGGTCAAGCTATTTTTTTTTGATGTAGTTTTTTTCCTGGGGATTGGCATAGTCTTTTCTAAATTTCCCGTTTCTATATTAAAGATTTAAATCAGTTTTCTCAATCTGAAGATCAATTATTTCTATAAATTTTTAAAAAATGAGTAAGCACTCACATGATAAATAAATTCCCTCAATGAGTTTCCTTAGATGAGTCTTTCTATGAGCTATAAGTTTTTGGCTCTTAGCTGATAGCTGAAGTGCTGACCGCTTGAACCATAGTTGGATAGCTAACCTCAAAAATTTTTGGACTCTTACTCTAATGATTAGCAACAAACCAGTCGATTATCTTCCGCGCAATACTGAGCTTGGGAGGTATTTGTGGTAGATTATTTTTGTGAAACCAGGCGGCTTCTACTAACTCTTGGGGTTCGACGACAATGTTACCACTGGCATAAGTGGCTGTAAATCCTATCATTAGAGAGTTTGGGAAAGGCCAAGGTTGGGAACCAAAGTAGCAGATGTCTTTGACCTCAATCCCTACTTCCTCCAAGACTTCGCGCTTCACTGTATCTTCTAAGGATTCTCCTGGTTCTACGAATCCAGCGAGTATGCTGTACATTCCTGGTGGAAATCGGTGGGCGCGGGCTAATAGGATTTCTTCACCACGGGAAATGAGAACGATAATTGCAGGCGAAAGACGGGGATAATTGACTAATCCACATTTGGGACAACGCTTAGCACGTTCGTGGGGTAATTGGTTTGTTGGTGTCGCGCAATGTCCGCAGTACTGGTGAGTGCGGTCCCATTCCATAATCTGAAAGGCTCGACCACTCAGGGTATAAAAGTCTTCCTTAATGGTTCCGTATAATTGGCGCAATCCCACTAAAGTCATCCCTTCGGGAATCGTTGCATCTAATGGTAGTTCTGCGGAGTAACAGGGTTGACCGTCTAAGGTTCCAAGGAATTGCGATCGCACTGGTTCCAATCCAATTTCCGCTAAACTGATAAACTTGGGAATGTAGCTGTCTGTCCCTTCCAATCGAACCAGCAGCTGATTACCAACAAATGCAAACCACCAAGCAGGTTCAGGCTGGAGTGTGGATGGGGTAATGCCAGAGAGAAAGGTTTGATGCATCTTACTAGAATACTATAAGCTATAGATTAATTTCAGCTTTTGTGCCAATCAAAATTATGATAAAAGAATTGTTGATGTTATGGGAATTTTTAAGGTGAGTGCAGTTGACACCAAATTTTTGGTAAGATTAAAGAATATTTTTTCTAATTTTGTAAAAATTCTATCTACTGTTCTGATAACGAGTGCAATTGGATTGGAAGGGTGGAATATTTATGCCATTATAACTAACAATAATATACCAAGTAGCCTAACTCCAATTTTCTGGGGTGGGCGTTTTATTATGTTGAGTCATTTTATTGAAGGTGCGATCGCAGCTTTTTATGCACCTTCAAAAAAGAAGATGCCGATCAAATATGGGGCTTATACTTTCTTTGTAGGCACAGTTGGTTTATTAGAACTTTTTAAGAAAGAAGAATAGTTTTTTAACTTTTAAGAATCCTTAATTGAGGAGAGAGTGTGTCAGAATTAACTTTCATGTCCGCGCATCAGTTAGCAAAGGGTATCCGAGAAGGTACCTTTTCTGCTATTGAAGTGTTAGATGCACATTTAGCACAGATTGTCAAACACAATCCTCAGGTGAATGCAATTATCACGTTGGATGAACAAGGCGCACGGCAACGCGCATTAGCTGCAGACGCCGCCCTTGCTAAAGGTGAAATTTGGGGCGAACTTCACGGTGTTCCTGTTACTATTAAAGATTACTTGGAAACAGCTGGACTGCGAACCACCAGCAGCTACCCTCCTCTGGCAAACTACGTTCCAGCAAAGGATGCCACAGTTGTTGCTCGATTGCGGGCAGCCGGAGCAATTATTTTGGGTAAAACAAATTTGCCAATGCTAGCTCAAGGGATTCAATCAGATAGCCCACTTTTTGGACGTACCAATAATCCTTGGAATCTTGCACATACTCCGGGTGGTAGTTCGGGTGGGGGAGCTGCAGCTGTTGCAGCTGGCTTATCGCCTCTTGACATAGGAGGTGATATTGGTGGCTCAATTCGTATTCCCGCCCATTTTTGCGGTATATTTGGACTCAAACCCACCGAGCACCGTGTCTCTAATGCTGGTTGTATAGGTAGAGACCGGGGATTGTTGAAATCTGTTCGGCATTTGCGGGTTCTTGGTCCCCTAGCGCGTTCGATTGAAGATTTGGAACTATGTTTATCCATAATTGAAGGGGAGGATGGGCGAGATTGGGAGGTGTGTTCGCCTCCGTCAGAAACCCCCTCTCCACGGAAATTGTCTACCTATCGTTTTGCTTGGACGGATGATTTTGGTGGTGTTCCTGTTACATCTGATACGCAGTTAACTTTGGAGAAATTAGCAATTCAGCTTGAAGGTTTGGGCTGTCGGGTAGAGTATACGAGTCCTGACAAATTTGACTTTGCGCTAGCTTTGCAAACTTGTGGTGAGATTCTTGGTATGGAATTGGGTGTTCTGGAATCTTCATTACTGCGATCGCTAGTTCCATTGCTGAGAATCGGACTCAACGCAAAAATATCTAACAATCCACTGGCTCAAGGAATTTTGCAAGGAGTAAGATTAAATTTCCGGAAATATGCAGAAGCATTAACTCGACGTGATACTTTTATCGGACAGTTGGAAGCATTTTTATCTAAATGGGATGCTTGGTTGTGTCCTGTCGCTTGTGGTTCCGCTTTCAAGCATCTCAAAATATCAGGGAACATTGATAGTTGGTTGAAAATGTTACCCGTGGATGACCAGACACTTCCTTATAATGTTTGGGGATTAACTCATACTCCCCTATTTAATTTGACAGGGAATCCAGTGGTTGTGATTCCTGTGGGAAAAAGTCAAGATGGTTTACCCATTGGCGTTCAAATTGTAGGGAAGCGATGGCGCGATCGCGAACTGTTGAAACTTGCTAAAGCACTGACCGAGATGCTAGGAAAGTGGCAATGTCCACCAGGATTTTAGAAAGTAAAATATGCCAATAAAATATGGCACATATACTTTTTTGTAGGTACAGTGGATTTATTATAGCGGTTCTCGATTGGGTGCAATACACGTTGGAAGGCGAACAACCGTCAATATTTGTAAGCGTTCAGGGGGTAGAAGGGCGATCGCGAACTGGGGAAGTATTGGGAGCAC
>JAWQFQ010000058.1:0-43019 GCA_035967975.1 Scytonema sp. PMC 1070.18 | reverse complement strand
GTCATAGCTGAGTTGTGCAGTGATGTTCAACTATGTTCAGCTTAAAAGTATCAGTACTCTTTCAATGAATATATACTTATTAGTATAACTTATAGCTTGATCGGCTGACTTTAGAGACGATATCGTCGTCACTGTATTCGATCATCTATATTTTTGACTGACTTGCCCTATGGTTTCCATTGCCCGTAAAAACCTGCTTGAAGATATTCCTCGCTTCCTGGTAGCACAGGCAGGTATTATGTTTGCCGTTAGCCTCATTACAATTCAAACGGGTATTTTTAATGGGTTTACTCGCTCATCCGCTAATTTAATTAAAAATTCGACAGCAGATATTTGGGTAGCGTCAGAGAGTATGGTGTATATCGACTTGACACTACCGTTTCCTTTTATGCATATAAATTTGGTTCGTCAGGTACCAGGTGTGGCGCGTGCGGAAGCCTTGATAACGACTGGAGGTGTATTGCGTCACCCTACGGGCAAGATTTCTACGGTGAGGACTATTGGATTCGATCCACAAGGGCAATTATTTAAACCTGTGAATTTGGTACAAGGAAGTGTAAGTGCCTTAGAGGATAATTATACAGTCATCGTAGATACAACGAATGCAAGTTCTCTTAACTTAAAAAAAGTTGGTGATACGGCTCAAGTGAATTCTTTACCAATAAAGGTGGTTGGCTTAACAAAAGGAAACCGTTCCATTGCATCGAATCCCTATATGTTTACCTCTCTGGAAAACGCAAATGCTTATTTGAGTTCTGGGAAGTCTTCTACTGTATCCTGTCGAATGCAAGAGGGAAAGAAGGACTTTGAGTGTACCACAACTTATGTTAACCCCGAAAATACTTCTAATCCTGTCCCACAACCTTTAACTTCTTTAGACCCGATTACTTATATATTAATTCGCGCCCAACCCGGTCAGAATCTACAAGAACTCAAGAAGAGGCTCAACACTTCCATCCCAAACACCCGTGCTTATACTCGTGCAGAAATGATTCACATGACACAAGAGTATTGGCAAAAACGGACTGGGATCGGTTTCCTTTTAGGAATGAGTGCAGCAGTGGGTATCATTGTAGGAGTTATTGTAGTTGGTCAAATTTTATACGCTTCTGTATCAGACCATCTGAAGGAGTTTGGTACACTCAAGGCAATGGGTGCATCGGATTGGCTAATATACAGTGTAATTATTGAACAAGCTATGTGGATGGCACTTCTAGGTTATATTCCCGGTATAACCCTATGCTTGGGAGTTGCTTCTTGGACTTTAACAAGTCAGGGGATCTTGATTTTAATTACACCAGGAACTGCGATCGCAGTTTTCGGGATTACAGTTTTGATGTGTGGTTGTGCAGCAATCTTTGCCATTCAGAAAGTAACCAGTGTCGATCCAGCCGCCATCTTTAATAAATAGGTCTAGGGTGTAGGGTGTGGGGAAATTCCCAATATCTCTTGTGGTACGGGCGTCCCGCCCGTGAGTCTTTGTAAAAGAGGGGATATGTGAATTAGTTAAGTTATTCTTATGTGGTTGAAGCAATTTAACAAGTTTTTCTGATTCAACCAAAACTTAAACCATACTTAAAAGGTAGTATAGCTAAAAACCTTATATAGTAAGGAAAACGGAGAGAGAGGGATTCGAACCCTCGTATACGTTGCCGCATAACAGCATTTCCAGTGCTGCGCCTTAAACCACTCGGCCATCTCTCCAGCCGTCACGAATTACCATCATACAATACAATTTATGAGAGTGCAACTAGGTTCAATCAAAAAAATCTAAAATTCCGATGTCCCAGACATACACTATTAAAGTTCGCGATCGCGCCACAGGAATTGTACACACCTTAAAAGTTCCTGATAACCGCTACATCTTGCATAGTGCGGAAAAACAAGGGGTAGAACTGCCATTTTCCTGTCGGAATGGGGCTTGTACCACTTGTGCTGTGCGGGTACTCTCAGGAGAAATTTACCAACCAGAGGCGGTTGGACTGTCGCCAGATTTGCGAAACAAAGGCTATGCTCTGTTATGTGTCAGCTATGCTCGAACAGACTTGGAAGTAGAAACACAAGACGAAGACGAAGTATACGAACTTCAATTCGGGCGCTATTTTGCCAAAGGTATAGTTCGGAGGGGATTACCGTTGGATGAAGAATGAATTATGAATTATGAATTATGAATTATGAATTATGAAATAAGACTGTGGCTTTATTATTAAGTGGGGGAAATACGCAATCGTTTTTGATACCTGTAAGTTATCTGGTTTTCTTGACCTCTAATGGTATGTTTACTTTCGCCAACCTGTACCAATACTAAGTAGGTTTTGGATAATTGAGGTTCCACAACTCGCGCCAAACCCGGTATCTTAAAGAAACCGAGTTATCATCCCACGTATATTGCAACCCGTACCAGTTTCATAATTCATAATTCATAATTCATAATTCATAATTCATAATTTCTATGCTTAAAACCGCAATTATACTGTGTCTGATACTACTCATTGGCTGTCAACCTCAAAAAAAGGTAGAACAAAGCCCGCAGGTGCAGGTAAAAGTGGTACAAGTTGTAAGTGGGCAAACTGTCGAGGTGATTGGTTTGGGCGAACAACCCAATCTGATTACCCAAGTTAGGTTGCTTGGTATTGATGCGCCTGATTTGCAGCAACGCCCCTGGGGAGATATGTCGAAACAATATTTAGAAACGCTGATTGGTGGAGAGCAACCTATCCTACTGGAGTTTGATGCTCAAGTGAAAGACAAATTCGGGCGAGTCTTAGCCTATGGGTGGAAAGATAAGGTGTTGTTAAATGAACAGTTGGTGAAAGAAGGACAAGCTTTATTTGTATCGCGATCGCCCAACCACAAATACGACCAACGTTTAGAACGAGCCCAACAGAGAGCGAGACTCATGGGGGAAGGAATTTGGAATCCGGAACAACCCATGCGTCTAACCCCCACTGAATTTCGGCGACAATACCGTTAGACAATGGTTAGTGGTTAGTCGATAGTAGTTAGTGGTACTTTTTGACAACTAACAACTAACAACTAACCACTAACAACTCACAACTCACTCATGACTCATCTCCAAATCTTTTTAGATATTGCTACAGAAGCAGCCCTTGCTGCGGGTGCGGTATTGCAAGGTTACTTGGGAAAGGTAGAAGACGCAATTATTGAAAAGGGACGCCCTGGGGATTTAGTCACCGCTGCTGATAAAGCTTCAGAAGAGGTGATTTTAGACATTTTGCGAAGACACTTTCCTGACCATGCTATTTTGGCGGAAGAGTCAGGAAAATTGGGAAATCAAGACAATAAATTTCTTTGGGCGATTGACCCTCTAGATGGTACCACCAACTTTGCTCACCAATATCCCTTTTTTGCTGTTTCTATTGGGTTGTTGATTGATGGTGTCCCACAAGTTGGTGCAATATACGACCCTTTTCATGATGAGCTATTTCGTGCTGCACAAGGTTTGGGTGCTACGCGTAACCGTCGCCCTATCAAGGTATCAGAGACTTCTGAACTGAGTAAGAGTTTGCTGATTACAGGGTTTGCGTACGATCGCCGAGAAACCTCCGACAATAACTATGCAGAATTTTGTCACCTTACCCATCTTACCCAAGGGGTACGGCGTAGTGGATCAGCATCTTTAGATTTAGCTCACGTTGCTTGTGGTCGTATCGATGGCTACTGGGAAAGGGGTCTTTCTCCGTGGGACATTGCTGCTGGTGTGATTTTATTGCGAGAAGCTGGAGGTAAAGTAACAGCCTATGATGAAAGCGCTTTAGATATCGCCTCTGGAAGGATTCTAGCAACGAATGGTGTGATTCACGCTCCCCTCAGTCACGAACTGATACACGTTCCATCTTTATCTACGTGGGGTCGATAAGGTGGTTAACTTTATAGCCATTTTCTAGAAGCAAAGTAAACTAGAAAAATCCAATCAACCCCTATGGCACAGCATTGTATAAAGATATGTCATTCAAGATAGAACGTGGACTGTTTAAATATGACTTCTTAGATCATCACGCCATTTTATGTGTCCCTGTAGATGCGGAGATTAAGGATATTCGCAAACGATATCTAAAAATCGCCCGTCAGCTCCACCCAGATAGTTGTGTAGCAGCAACTGAAGCGGAAAAGCATCTTGCTGGTGAACTGCTATCGAAACTGGTCAATCCGGCTTATGAAAAAATATCTCAGGAAAAGAATCGTGCTGAATACCTTTTGGTTTTGTCGCAGATGGGTAAGCGTTTGGTACAAGAATCAGCATCGGTGGAACTCACAATCGATGTGGCTAAGCAGTTAGCGAGTTCGCCCAACTACGACCACATTTATAGAACTGCGATCGCCAAAATTGCGGAAACTCAGTTTGATTCTTTACAGAAAGTCCAACAAATCATTGGTGCAGTCAGTGAGTTAAATTTGGTTTATATCATGCGAAGTGCAGGTAAAACCTTTGCTGCACCTCAACCTAAGGCTCCGACAGCTCCACCCCCTACAGTCAATAAAGTCACCATCGTTTCAACACCGTCATCACAATCCCCCAAGGAAGAATCACCAGCTGTTCATTATCTTCGTCGTGCTCAAGATTTGATGGCAAAGAATCAATGGGCACAAGCTAGGGTAGAATTGCAAGATGCCCTCAAGCTAGAGCCAAGTAATAGTCATTGCCATAGCTTGATTGGTGTAGTGTATTTGAAGCAAAATCAAATCACAATGGCAAAAGTTCATTTTGACCGCGCCCTACAATTAGACCCCAAAGACGAAACAGCGTTGGAGGGGAAACGCAAAATTGAAAAGGTGACTGGACGCAAATCCAACGGGACGAAGCCTTCTGCATCGTTATCGAATGGCTCTAAGCAACCGGGGAAACCTGGAGGGGGCGGTTTATTTGGTGGTTTGTTTGGCGGGAAGAAGAAGTCATGATGGTGTATCAACCACCAGCGGGAGCAAGGGATTTATTACCCCTAGATGTGGCTCAAAAACGCTGGATTGAAGAGAGGTTAGAACAAGTCTTTCACCGTTGGGGATATCACAAAATTATCACCTCAACTCTAGAGCGTATGGATACCCTCATGGCGGGGGGAGCTATTCAACGTTCTACGGTGATTCAACTGCAAAATAGCGAAGATGAAGATTTGGGACTGCGCCCAGAAATCACAGCTTCTATCGCTCGGACTGCGGTGACACGCATGGCTGGTGTTACCTATCCCCAACGCCTTTACTACAATGGGAACGTTTTCCAACGTCCACGAGAACTCAAGCACAATCGCCAGCAAGAATTTTATCAGGCTGGGGTGGAGTTGTTGGGTAGTGGGGGCTTGCTTGCTGATGCAGAAGTGCTGTTGTTACTGGCAGACTGTTTGTATACAGTGGGTTTAAACCAATGGTATTTGATATTGGGTGAAGCGGAAATTACGCGATCGCTCCTACAACCGTTTCCTGCTCACATCCAGGAAAAAGTCCGAAGTGCGATCGCTCACCTCGACCGTGTCGCTATCGATACTTTACCTTTGAGCGATGAACTCAAGGAACGAGCTAGAATAATGCTGGATTTGCGTGGAAACCCAACTGAGGTCTTTGAGAAAGTCAGCAGTCTAGGTTTAGATCAACCTCTACAAGCAGCAGTAGATAATCTCAAATCTCTAGTAGAATTACTAAATCAATCAGTAAATAAAGATACAAATTTGATTGAGGTCAAGGGTATGGAAATCATTCTTGACCTAAGCCTCATACAAACCTTTGATTACTATACTGGTGTTGTATTTGAGATAGTTAACAATACTGATGGACAATCCAGAATTATCGGGCGGGGTGGTCGTTATGACCAGCTTTTAGGGTTGTACCATCCTCAATCGGAAAATATACCAGGTATTGGCTTTGCCCTTTTCTTAGAATACATACAACAAGTTCTCTTGTCTGCTGGACACCTACCACAGTCAACACCAGCTAGTCACTGGTTAGTCGTTCCAGAAAGCAAGAGTGCGTATACCGCAGCTTTCACCTACGCCAAAAAACTCCGTGACTCCATTCACTTGGTGAGAGTAGAGATGGATTTGGGAGGACGAGAGGTAGAAGAAATACGTCAGTACGCACGCGATCGCAGTATTTCCCAAATTGCTTGGATTCAAGCAGATGGTTCAACGGCGATCGAATCGGTTAGGGTATAGAGTGTAGGGTGTCGGGAAAAAAGAGTTTTCTTATTTTCTCCCGATTCCTCTCCTTTTCCTTTGAAAAGTTGTGAAAATTGTCAGACAAGTTCGTAGGGTTATGGTTCGTAGTAGCGCTTTAGCGCATGCATTAAACTACAAGCCTTTCTTTCAATACGAATTCATGAAATCTAGTACTAAGTACCATTCGCGTAAATATTGAGCTATTCTTCATTGACTTTTTGACCATTAGCTCTGAGTTATGAACAGTCTTCACAAGAACTTCATATTTCAATTAAGACTGCTATATATGCTTACTTATAAATACCTATGCTTTTAGAAAGACTACTATTTAATACGGTTTAGTTAACGATAATGGCGACAAGAGAAACCCGGTATCTCAAAGATACCGGGTTTCTGACAAGCGTGCTTTCCAAACCGGATTGGACTACGATTAGCTACTAGAAAAATTCTACTTAATATTTTGTAACGTAGTTTACAATTCACTGGTTAACAAATAGCCTAAAATCAATTGTCTTCATCAGTGAATTCTAGTAAAATCTAGCTTAAGTATGAAGAAATACGGTAAATTAGCTAAAAAACTACAACTCAAGGTGCTGTTGGAATTAAGTGATAATAAACTACATTCTAGATATGAAATGAGTGTGACTAATGTCACTGTTTGCCAAGAGGTTTTATCTCTGTCTTTGTCTTTTTTTAATAGTTTTGTATTCGGCTGGACAGTTTTTCAACCCTCAGTAAGATTAAATAACAGTGTCTGAAGCATTTACAAGAAAGCCAGTATATTTGCTGTGGATGCATTCATGGTGTGATGCCATACTTCATATCAACTCGAACAGTTCTAGTCACTGGACTAGGAAGATAAGTATAGCAACCCTAAAACACTCGTAAAAATTTTAGGTGCTAATTGCTAATCGCTAATGGCTTTCTTAGCAATAGCTGTTAGCTATTAACAGTCTTCACGAGAATTTTACATTTCATTTAGGACTGCTGTAGGTCAAAAAACAAAAAAACATTAGCAATACAAGGAAGAACTGTTTACGACTATGCTAGGAACAAACAATCGGCGTATTTATATCTCTGCTTTTGTTAATCCAGAAGTTGACAGCGATCGCGAAGTCAAGCAAGAAACATTTACCAGACGTAAACTTGATATGCTGCAACCATTGCGTCAACGGCTGGATTCTTGGGAAATTCAAGACCCAAAATTAGCACGATTGATTGCTAAAACGATCCCCGCTCAATGTCCTTTTGAGCGGGATCTGATTTTATGTGGTCGTAAAATAGCCCACATTCCCCCCATGTGCAAGTTAAATCCACTATACGACCAATTAGTTGGCTTGCGTTTTCGTGCTTTATGCTATTTAGCGGATGTATGCGGGGAAGATATTCAATCCTACTGCTAAGGTTTTTAGCTAACCGCCATTCATTGTTCTACAGTTATCGGTTCTTAGCAAGGGCTTCAACCCTTTGCTTGTGTAATTTAAAAGCCCATTCGCTTAGCAGTGACCTGATGCATAGAGGATAACTGAGAAGGCTAGCCTAAACAACGGGTGGGTGGTGGAAATATCTTACTCATTCATATTCTTGAGTGTTGCTACCGCTGAAGGCGATATTTGGTTGAGGTAGCGGAAAATCCAGTATTTGAATATCGTATCTAAAATAACTGGAAATGTAACGATAAAAAGAAAGATAGCATTTCTGTTTGCTGGAAGCCCCGTCAGGACTTGCAACACTTTCTAGAATGACTTCCCATCCGTGCGGGGAATGGAATCCTACAAATATATCTGTAAAAAAAATAATAAGTTGTTTGAAAAGTGGTTGGTTGTGATTTTAGTCACTTATCGATCCCCCCTAGCCCCCCTTAAAAAGGGGGGAAAATACTCTAACGGTTTCCCTTTTTAAGGGGAATTTAGGGGGATATTGAATGTGCATGCTACTAATGAAAGGACTTTTCAATCATCCTCTGAGGAAAAAATTAAGTAGATAGATAATCAAGATAAGATAGATGCAAAGATAAAAATGGAGTCAACACCCCATGCCTAAAGGCGAGGGGCTTCGAGCCTCCCTTTAGGATTAGTGAAGAATATTAATAGATAAAATTACCCTGTCTATCCACTTAAATTTATGACTAAAAATTAATCTAAAAATCAGCTAGGTTGTAAACTAGCTAGAGGATCTGGAACAGGAAAAGGGTCAGAACTGAGAAGAACAAATTGACATTTATTAGCATTGTAGGCAAATATTTGTCCTGTTTCAATTTCATAAACCCAAGCATGAAGGGATATCTGACCAGCGTGTAATTTTGAGCGAATCACTGGGTAGGTTTCGAGATTTTCAATTTGAGTTAGAACATTTTCTTCAATCGCTATTTTTAGTAGTTTTTCCCCGTAGTAGTCTTTGTAGTTATCACGCAAAAGACGACGAGTAGACTCAGCGTGATGTTTTAACCAGTCATAAACTAATGGCATATCTTCACTAAAGCTTTTTAATTGCAAAAGTGCTTTCATGCTACCGCAATGAGAATGTCCGCAGACAATAATATGCTTGATATCTAAAGCCGAAACAGCATATTCTATACCTGCACCTTCGCTACTATTAGTACTTCCGTGGGTAGGAATAATATTACCAAGATTGCGAATAATAAACAATTCTCCAGGTTTAGTCTGGGTCAATAAATTAGGATCTATACGGGAGTCAGAACAAGTAATAAAAAGAATTTCAGGCGTTTGTCCTTGAGACAACTGGCGAAACATTTCCTGATGAACAGTGAAATAGTTGGTTTGAAATTCGTTCAGTCCTTTGATAATTCGTTTGACGGGCATTGTTGAATTCATTGTCTTGATAAGAAAGTGTAAGATTTGTGGTTTAGTAAGTATGTATGGAGTTTGTAGTAAACACTTTAGTCCTTAGTCAAAAATTGAACCCTGACTACAAACCCTCAAAATAAATGTACACAGCGCTAGAGCATTAGTACAGTCTTCACTTGGTAGGCTAAAAACCCAGTTTCTGTCATCGAAAAAGACCGATTTCCGTTGCGCCAACGCACAAGTTATCCGGTTGCGTGGGATTTCTGTATCAGCGCTCTAGTGACTAACCCATTTTGAATCCGTTACCAGACAGACACCTCCAATTTTCTTGAGAAGTGGGGTGATTTGGTCTACTAAATCGTTTAATTGTCGTTCATTCGTACAGACTGTCATGATGTAATTTCCACCAAATGAGTCATCTATATCTGAGTTTGACGAACCTCTATCACCTTTACCAAAGGTATTTTTTAGAACAGTATAGCCAGAGACCATGACACTGTCTAATATTTTTAAGGCATCGTCAGTGTGAGAACTGTTAAGAATAATCTCTACTTTTTTCACCTCTTGCATAATACTGCTATCAAAATTTATTTGAGTGGATAATTTATCTGGCGAAACCAAATCAACTTCAGTCACTAAACAAACGCCACCTATTTTTTTTAGAATAGGTAATATATCACCAATTAGGTAATCCATTTGTTTTTCGCGTGTGCAAACAGTAGAGATATAACTGTTGCTAAAAATCCGATCTAAATCGTTGTATACTACACCACGCTTACCTTTACCTGATACATTTTCTATCACTCTATATCCGGAAACTTTCACGGAATCTAAGATACCTAAAACTTCATTAAGCTCTAAACTACTGATAATAATTTCTACCTTGTTTACTAGTCGCATATCTTAAATAATTGTTAATTGTTAATTGCTAATTGCTAATTGTTAATTGCTAATTGCTAATTGTTAATTGCTAATTGCTAATTGCTTTTACACCATTAGCCATCAGCCATCAGCCATTAGCCATCAGCCATTAGCCATCAGCCATTAGCCATCAGCCATTAGCCATTAGCCATTAGCCATTTCACCCAACTAGCTTAATAATCTGTAGATAGAGAGGAATACCTACAATAATATTGAAAGGAAAGGTTAAAGCAAGAGCCATAGATACGTAAAGACTTGGATTAGCTTCAGGAACTGTTAGTCTCATTGCTGCTGGAACAGCAATATAAGAAGCGCTAGCACACAAAACTGCAAATAAGAGTCCATTTCCTTCTCCAAATCCTAGAACTTTGGCGACCAAAATTCCTACAATTGCATTAAGTACTGGAATAAAGACGGAAAAACCAATTAAGAAAGAACCTGTTTTACTCAAATCCTTAATTCTTCTTGCTGCAACTAATCCCATGTCTAGTAAGAAAAATGTAAGAGCACCATAGAAAATTCCTTGCGTGAATGGTTGTAACTTTTCCCATCCTTTCTCTCCTGTTAGTATTCCGACGATTAAACTACCAACCAAGAGAAAAACTGAACCATTTAAGAAAGCTTCTTGCATGACTTCTTTCCAGGAAAATTCTTCGTTACCTTCATTTTTATGAGCAAAGGCTCTCACTAGAATCAACCCAATAATAATAGCTGGGGATTCCATTAAAGCTAGTGCAGCTACCATATGTCCTCCATAGGAAATATGTAATTTTTCTAGAAAAGAACTAGCTGTGATAAAGGTGACAGCACTAATAGAACCATAGGTGGCTGCAATGGCTGCAGCGTTATAATAGTCAAGTTTAAATCGAAGAATAAAAAAAGTATAAATTGGCACAATTATAGCCATAATGATCGCAGCTATGAGAGTCATTGCAATTTGTAAATTCATCCCACTCTCTGCTAGTTCGTATCCTCCTTTAAACCCGATGGCTAGAAGTAAATAGAGAGAAAATAACTTAGGTAAGGGTTGAGGGATTTCTAGATCGGATTTAACAAGAACCGCCAGCATTCCCAAAAAGAAGAATAAGACTGGCGGGTTCAAAATATTAAATAGAATTAGACTACTATCCATCCAGTTTCTCCAAAGAAATATAAACTTAGTAAACCTTTATAAAGGTTAATTTACTTTTCTTAAGAAAACGATGAGAATAACTTAAGACTTTTCTTAGGGTCTTCCAAAGAAAAAAGTCGGAAAATATTTCTTGTGGTACGGGCGTCCTCGCCCGTGAATAAGCAGAGGCGGCTACAAGAGGTCGAATTTATTTCTTGGACGTCCCTTAGCCAGAGACATATATAAAGAAATACTCTTTTCCCTACACTAGGTCACTGTCAGGGCTCTCAACCGTTCGCCCCTACACCCCTGTATTCCCAGAAACTATGGGGATATGTACGATAAAGGTTGTGGAGTCGTTGATTTGACTAGTGACGGAGATATTACCCCCGTGTAAACGCACAATTTCATAGGCGATCGCCAGTCCTAAACCTGCGCCGCCAGTATCACGAGAACGGGCGGTTTCAGCACGATAGAACCGTTCAAATAAATGTGGTAAATGTTCTGGTTCAATACCTTGTCCTGTGTTGGTAATATTGATTTGAGCTTGCAATCCTTCCTGGTGTGCTGTCACCGTGATTTGTCCCTGGTTAGGGGTATATTTAATAGCATTGTCTAACATATTTAAAAATAAACCGATTAAATGGTCGGAGTTACCAAGGACTGCAAGTGAAGAGTTAATCTGAGAAACGATTGATATCTCCTTCATTTCTGCTAGAGGCTCAATTTGCTCAATGAGCACCTCTAGTAAATTACTCAAATCAATAGTGGTAAAATCTCTTTGATAATCCAATTTACTTTGGTCTAAGCGAGTCAAGTAAAGTAATCCATTTGCAAGACGAATCAAGCGATTGACTTGTTGCTCTAACTCTTTTAAAGTCGTTTCGTATTCCATTGACGTCCGAGGACGGCTGAGAGCGACACCGATTCGTCCCTTCATCACTGTCAAAGGAGTGCGTAACTCGTGAGATGCATCAGCTGTAAATCGACGTTCGTGTTCAAATGCTGCTTGTAAGCGATCTAACATCCGGTCTATCGTAATCGCCAGTCGTCCTACTTCGTCCAATGGTCCACGATAGCTAATACGCCGTGTAAAATCCTTGGGACCGATTGCTTGTGTGGTGCGAATAATGCGATCGATAGGACGTAACGCCCATTCAGCCAAAAATAGTCCGCCAAAACCCGCAACTAACAAGACTAGAGGACAACTAAAAAGCATCAACGCCAGCAAATGCTCTAAAGCTTTAGAAATCGGTTCCAGAGATTGAGCAACTTGCAACCAACCTACGGTCGGGGACAATGGCAAAGGTTGACTGTAAATCCTCCAAAGTTTATGCTGCTTACTTAAGTTAACATAGCCTGTTTTTTTAGGAATCATGGGTGGTATGGCTTTGTAATTGCCAATACCATCCCAAATTTCACCGTTAGGAGCCACCAATCTAATTGCAAAGCCAGCATCAGCTAACTGACGCGTTATTGCTTGCGATTGTGTTGTTCCTATGAAAAAAGGATGACCCTTCTGCTCAACTAGCTCGGTGAAAGTTTCAGAAGCAGCAACCTTTAAAGCTGTATCTAATTGACCTAGTAAACTATTTTCTAGTTGAACATATAAGTAGGTACTGAACAGTACTAAAGTACATCCTAAAAGGAATATGTACCATGCTGTGAGGCGTGTTCTAATGGTGCTTTTACTGAATCGAAATCGCATAAGAATTTAACCATTGGAACAAGACTTAAGGCAATATCCTACTCCTCTGACGGTATGAAGTAGTGGCTGGTCAAAACCTTTGTCTATTTTCCGTCGGAGATAACCAACGTATACATCAACTACATTGGAATTACTGTAAAAATCAAAATCCCAGACATGCTCGCCAATCTGAGTGCGGGTTAGCACCTGGTTAGAATTACGTAATAAATATTCTAAAAGTTTAAACTCTAAGGGACTGAGTTCGATCGCTTGTCCTGCCCTCTGAACTTCTCTTTTTACCAAATCCATTGTTAAATCTCCAATTTGCAAAGTGGTATGAAATTGTAATGGAGGGCGACGCTGTAGAGCCCGCAAACGAGCAAGCAGTTCTGAGACAGCAAATGGTTTGACTAAATAGTCATCAGCTCCTTGATCCAACCCTTTGACCCGGTCTTCTATAGTATCCCTTGCTGTCAGCAGCAGCACTGGAGTCTGGATTTTCTGAGCGCGGAACTCCCCTAGTAGCTTTAACCCATCAATTTTGGGGAGTAGGATGTCTAAGATGATAATGTCATACTGAGCAGATAAGACGTACTCTTTACCTTCTTCACCATCCTGAGCAATGTCTACAGCGTAACCAATCTCTCTTAGACCTTGACTGATAAATTCGGCAATCCCTGGCTCATCTTCAACTAGCAATACCCGCATATTTTTTCTTTTTCAATATCTTTTCAAGGGGGATTTAATTTGTAATGATACGTTACTCATATAAATTGTCGCAAAAAAACCGATGTTATCACTGTAATTCTAGTGAGGACCTAGGAATCAAATAATACTCTATTTGAGGAATTAACTAAGAGCATAAGCACAAGTATCACTTTTGATAATACCCTCAAGGATGGAGACAAAAAGTGAAAATTTATGATACAAGATTAGTCAAAAACTCTAAAATCAGTTAGGTGTGTTTCGTGGCTACTGTTGCAACAGTAAATATCAACAGATCGCGGTTAATAGGTTTGGCAAGATGGGACTGAAAACCAGCAGCCAACGCTTGAAGTCGATCCGTTGCACTAGCATGAGCAGTTAGGGCGATCGCGGGTATTTCTCGATTGTATTGAGGTGGTAGAGAACGAACTTGGCGGATGAGAGTGTAGCCGTCCATTTGTGGCATTCCAATATCGCCAATCAGCAGGTCAAATTGCGACTGGGTAAGCTTCTCAAGGGCATCACTTGCAGAAGATACCGCAGTGATGCTTGCACCCTCTTGCTCCAGTATAAAAGTGACGAGATCCAGAGAATCTTTCTCATCATCCACCACTAGCACTCGAAGATTTTTCAAATCTAAAGTCTGATTTTGAATGAGAGAAACAGAACCTGAACTGGAAGTAGGAGCGAGGGGTAACCAAACGGTAAAGGTTGCGCCCTGTCCCTCTCCCGCACTTTCGACAGAGACTTTACCACCATGGGCTTCTACGACTTGTCGGACGATCGCCAATCCTAAGCCCAATCCTCCAAATTGGCGAGTGATAGAGCTATCTTGTTGTCGAAATAACTCAAACACATGAGGCAGGAATTCTGGTATAATTCCTTTACCTGTATCGCTCACTTGAATTTGAGCATTGCGATCAACTTGAGTTAATCGCACCGTCACCCGTCCGCCTTCTGGTGTGAACTTAATCGCATTTGACAGCAGATTCCATACCACCTGTTGGAGTCTCGCTGCATCACCCATAACCTTTCCCATATTGTGATCGAGTAACACCTGAAGCTGAATTGCCTTTGCTTGGGCTGCTAACTGCACCGTTTCTATCGCCGCCACAATTGGAGTCGTTAAGGCGACTAGAGCAAAATCAAGGGAGAGTTTACCACGCATAATACGAGAAACATCCAGGAGATCGTCAATCAGTTGCACCTGTTGTTTTGCATTGCGCTCAATCGTGGCTAGTCCTCGCTGGAGCATTTCTGGTTTTAACATAGAAGTTTGCAGTAGCTGTGACCAGCCCAGAATGGGATTGAGGGGAGTTCGCAATTCATGGGATAGGGTAGCCAGAAACTCATCTTTAATCCGGTTGGCGGCTTCAGCTGCTTCCCGTGCAGCATACTCGCGCTGAAGCATTCGTTCTCGCTCGACTTCAGCTTGTTTGCGATCGCTAATATCAATCACTGACCCGATGTACCCTTTGAATTGACCATCTACCCCAAACCAGGGAGCCGCAGCATCAAGCGCCCAACAATACTTGCCATCAAAGCGCCGCAAGCGGTATTCCACACGAAATATCTCCTTGCGCTCATTTGCCCTCAAGAACGAGTCTCTAGCAGATTCATAATCCTCTGGATGAACAGCATCTAGCCAACCGAAACCAAGACCTGTTTCTTCTGTTTGACCTGTAAAGTCATACCAGCTTTTGCTACTATAGATACAGTTGCCAGTGGGATCGCTAACCCAAATCATAACGGGGGAGTTATCTGCCAAGTTGCGGAACCGTTCTTCGCTTTCGCGCAATGCTTCTTCTGCCTGTTGACGCTCGCTCTCAAGACGCTTGTGCTCAGTGATTTCTTCGCAAACCGTGCTGATGCCAACAACTTGGTCGCCATCCTTTAACGGCAAAAAGTGTTCTAACCATATTCGCTGCACACCAGGTTGCGCTGGAGTTTCCCCCCTAATTTCTACATTCAGGAGCGGTTCCCCCGTTTCTAAAATGGGGCGCAATAGCTGTTCGGCTGTATCAGCCAGATCGGGTAGCAGCTCTCGCACTGAGCGTCCGATATGCTCCTCCACAGAAAACCCATTTATTTCTGCAAGTCGCTCATTGATACGAACAAAGCAGAGGTTGGTGTCTAAAACGTTCAAACCAATTGGAGCTGACTGGTATATTGTTTCAATTTCAGCAAGTTGCTGTTTTAGCTTTGCCTCACTCTCTGCTAAAGCTGCATTGGCTTGTTGCAATTGGGCTGTCCGTTCTGCTACTCGTCGCTCTAACTCCTGGTTAGCAGATTTTAAAGCAGCCTCCAGTTCCCGGCGCTCGGTGACATCGGTATGGGAACCCACCATTCGCAGCACATTTCCGGCTTCATCCCAAATTGCCTGTCCGCGATCTAGTATCCATTTGTATGTTCCGTTTTTGCACAACACCCGATGCTCAGTGATGTAAAAGGGCGTTTTGCGATCGAAGTGGTCTTGAATTGCCTGCATTACCCAACCCAAATCATCAGGATGAACCCGCTTTGCCCACTCATCTAAATGGTTGCTAATTTCTTGTTCCTCATATCCCAGCATCGTCTTCCAACGTGGTGAGAAGAAGACTTCATCAGTTTGAACGTTCCAATCCCACACACCATCATTACTGCCACGCAACGCTAACTGCCAGCGTTCTTCGCTCTGTATAAGTGCCTGTCTATCTGAAGCATTTTGAATTGCAACTTCTAAATAACCCGCGACTTCCTGAAGCGTCAGGATTTCATGCTCACTCCACTGATAAACTGAGGGTGAATCGAACGACAGCAAGCCAACTAATTGATTTGAATGATGCAATGGCATATCTAGAATAGCCATCGTTCCACCTGCCTGCATTGTCTCTACTAAGTTTGTCAAGCGGCGATCGCAACGAACGTCTTCTACAACTAAAGGTTCATAGGCACGTAAACTACTGATATAGTCTGGTGCTACTGTCAAATCTGCTTCTAACCCTGTGAAGGATGGCATTCCCGCAGGTTCAATTGCCTGAATGATTGTAAGATGTCCTTGTGGATTAATTGTTGCGTAAGCGACTCTAAAATCTGGAAAATATTCACTTAAGTGTTGAACAGTTTGAGCGATCGAGCCTTCAGCCGACATACCCGCTCGAATCTCCCTGGCAATGCGATTGACCAAGCTCAAACGAGCTTGACTTTCCATAAATACTGTTTCAACCTGCTTGGGTTTTTTATTATTACATTTTTGCTGAGTGATGTCTGTAAACGTGGAAATAACTCCATAAGGGGTCTCTCGATCCGTCGTAAATAGAGGCTGAGTATTGATGAGTAGCCAGATGAGCTCCCCACTAGGCTTGTATAAGCCCATGACCACTTCGGAACAGGGTTGACCTGTTCGTAGTGTCACCATTGCTGGATGCTTCTCACCAGGAAAAGGGGAGCCATCCTCATAAATTGCCTGCCAGGGGGGATGAATCGAGCTACACCCCTGAATTTGCTCGAATGTTAGCCCCAAAATTTTTTGAGCTACCGCATTACAGGCTTGAATTGTACCATCTGCCAATTGCAGCACCATCCCGCTTTCAAGAAACATTGACGCCAATGCTGATTTATTTGTACTACATTGATATTTAGCAATTTCTTTAAACAACATAATCTATGAAAGTGGTATAACACAGCATGACTGCAACCAAGATAATGCAATGGGTGCTTGTGGCAACATCATGTAGAGCAGGGATAGGTTCTATTTGAGAACGACAGAATTAAAAAATTATTTGCACTCACGATTGTAGTAGGTCAAAACCATACCCGTAAAGTTTGCAAATGCTAACTACTTTCTTAGTAAAACGCAAACAAGTTAAAAATGTCTACTTCAATATATGTAAATTTTTATTTTGTTATGAAAGGGCTATATAGCAGTGAAACAAAGAAACCCGGTATCTCCAAGATACGGGGTTTCTAAGGCTCAGAATTCCTCACAAATCTTAGATAATTGCTATATTTTTTGATGTGGCTTTGTAGAAGGAGACAAAAAATGGAAATTAAGATAGAGCGCGAACCCAGTCAAGAGCGCCTGAATGAGTTAGGTGTGACAAAATGGGGGATTTGGACAAAGGAAGCCTCCACTTTCCCTTGGACCTACGATGCTCAAGAAACTTGCTACTTTTTAGAAGGCGATGTCATCGTTACCCCTGATGGCGGACAACCAGTACAAATGGGCAAAGGTGATTTAGTTACCTTCCCAGTTAAAATGTCCTGCACTTGGGAAATTAGAAGTGATGTAAAAAAACACTATTGTTTCGAGTAGCCCAGAGATTATAAATTATGAAATCAAAAGCCGTCCCAAACTTCATAATTCATAATTCATAATTCATAATTCCTTTATGTTATTACACTTAAGTACTTGGCAAGAAGTAGAAACATACCTACAAACGTCTCAAGGTATTATTTTACCTATTGGTTCCACTGAACAACACGGACCTATAGGATTAATCGGCACAGATGCGATTTGTGCAGAAGCGATCGCCCGTGGTGTAGGTGAAGCAACCCAAGCAATGGTCGGTCCCACAATCAATGTTGGCATGGCACTGCACCATACTTCTTTTCCCGGAACAATTAGTCTACGTCCAAGCACTATGATTCAGCTTGTGCGGGACTACATTACCTCTCTTACCAAAGCTGGTTTTACCAAGTTTTATTTTATTAACGGACACGGGGGTAATATCGCTACCCTCAAAGCAGCTTTTTCCGAAACCTACGCCCACTTAGAGGATTTACAACTTCCCAACGCCCATAAAGTACAATGCCAAGTTGCTAACTGGTTTATGTGCAGTTCAGTTTATAAATTGGCAAAGGAACTTTACGGGGATCAAGAAGGTTCTCATGCAACACCAAGTGAAGTCGCTGTGACTCAATTTGTCTATCCAGAAGCGATTAAGCAAGCAACGCTTTCAAAAGAAGTCGGTAGCGGACACAGAATTTATGGCGCTACTGACTTTCGGAAAAAATATCCAGATGGCAGAATGGGTTCTAATTCCGCTTTAGCAACACCCGAACACGGTCAGCAGTTTTATGAATCAGCAGTCAAAGAGCTCAGTACCGGGTATTTGGAGTTTGTGAGTGCGGAATAGCCCTAGTTCTTCGCGATTCCCTCTTGACGTGCTGCACGTTCCACAGCACCAGCGACGGCGTGTACGACCCGCTTGTCGAACACAGAAGGAATGATGTGTTCTTTGTCAAGGTCGGCTGGGTTAATTAGGGATGCGATCGCATTGGCAGCTTCTAAGTACATTGTAGTAGTAATTGTTGCTGCTCTACAATTCAAAGCCCCTCGGAAAACACCAGGAAAAGCTAGGACATTGTTGATTTGATTTGGATAGTCACTGCGACCAGTAGCCATAACAGCAACCTCGTCTTTGACTAATTCTGGCTGAATTTCGGGAATCGGATTTGCCATTGCAAAGACAATTGGGTCTTTTGCCATTGAACGTACCATTTCTGGTGTCAAAACTCCCGGTACGCTAACACCGATAAACACATCTGCTCCTTGCACTGCACCTGATAAAGTCCCCTGCGCTTTGACAGCAAATTCTCGTTTTTCTTCAGTCAAATCGGTGCGACTTGTGGAAATAATGCCCTTTGAGTCACACATCCAAATTGTTTCTGCGCCTGCTTTGCGAAGTAATCGCGCACAAGCTACTCCAGCCGCCCCAGCACCGTTCATAACGATGCGAACATTCGCAATGGATTTGTGTACTAACTTCAAAGCGTTAAGTAAAGCTGCTAAAGTCACAATCGCCGTACCGTGTTGGTCATCGTGAAATACGGGAATATCGAGTTCTTCCCTGAGTCTTGCTTCAATTTCAAAACAACGAGGAGCAGCGATATCTTCTAAATTAACACCTCCAAACACCGGAGCAATGTTTTTAACTGTCTCAATAATCTTGTCCGTATCTTGAGTTGCAAGGCAAATGGGAAAGGCGTCAATCCCAGCAAATTCCTTAAATAACATAGCTTTGCCTTCCATAACTGGTAAAGCACCGCCTGGACCAAGATTTCCTAGACCCAATACAGCACTACCATCAGTTACAATGGCTACTGTGTTTTGTTTAATGGTTAAATTGTAGATTTCTTCTGGATTTTGAGCAATTGCACTCGATACTCTCCCAACACCAGGAGTATAAGCCATTGCTAAATCCGATACACTCTTGAGGGGAATTCTACTGCTAATGCTAATTTTTCCGCCACGATGTAAATTAAAAGTACGGTCGTAAACATTAAGCACTTTAATATCTGGCAAAGATTTAACCGCTTGCACGATCATCTCAGCATGCTCAGTGCTAGCAGCATCAACAGTGATATCGCGAATCGAAACAGCCCTTGATTGTTCGATTAAGTCAATTTGACCGAAGTTACCGCCACTGGTTGCGATCGCCTTTGTGACATTTGCCAACATCCCGACACGGTTAGGAATTTCCAAGCGGAGTGTGACACTAAAGCTAGAATTCGGAGTCAAGTCTGCCATGCTTTGTTGATTAGAGATTTTAGATTGAATTCATGGATTAAATTTTAGTAAAAATCTAAAATTTAATATTTACCATAAATAAGTCAAAACTCAGCAATTATAACTTACTTTGCTGAATTAACAGCAAAATAAGCCTCTCTCAACTACTTGAAACCGATATGTGAGGTATTTTAACTGTTTTTTGCTATAGCTGTATTAAAAAGCCAATTGATCTAAAAATATGACACATCCTGATTTTGATAAAATGGCTCGCCAAGAGTTGCTTGCTTATGTTCGTCAACATCCTCAAGATGCCGAAGCTTTTCATAAGTATATGGATATGTTGGCAGTAGCACCCGGTCGCGTTGAGATATCTCTAGACCAACTTGAGACAGAACTAACTAAAAGACTTCAACAAAGTTAAGTTTTGTGTCAAGTATTAACTGGTTATTACCGAGAAATTATTTTTAGGAAAATTCCTGATGAGGGATTTCTCAATACTGCAAGGGCGAAAATTAGAAACCCGGTATCTAGGAGATACCGGGTTTCTGTTCTCCACACAATTCTTAACTTATTTGTATTGAATTATACCGTTATCTACGATTTATTTTTGAGCGCTCAGGTCATTAACTGTTTGTGCATAAGTTGATGTAACTTGCATCTATCATAAAGAGAAAAGTTTTTTATGGTCAAGATTAAAATTTGAAATGTTACGTCTTGAGTGAAGTAAAACATAACTCTACATTCTTGGGTTAAACCTCGTATTCCAGGAACGCTGCTCTAAGTTTTTCTGAGAATGACAGCTTCAGTTTTTTGACTTTTCCAAAAATTTATTTATTGAGCAAGAAAGAGAGATGCTATGGCTACTGAACAGGGTAAATCAAAAGAAAAAGCTTTTGAACAACAAATTTTGAATGCCTTAGAACAGGTAGAACGAGCTACCTCAAGACTTTTTAAACTAGAAAATATTCTTGAGCAAGTTTGTCAAGATATTCAGGCATTAGGTTTTGATTTTGTTAACACAGAACAAGGACGCTACATTTATGAAGTCTTTTCTGGCGGAGTTGGTAAGCAATTTCTCAAAGCTTGTCCACCTCGTAATAATGGATTGGGAAGACAAGCAATTCAAGAGAAAAAGTACAAGATTATCCCAGATCCTTCTTGCGATCATGACAACTTAGAAATGGAAAAGTTTAATCCGAAAGCCTTTAAAGCAGGAATTAAAGCAATGGCGGCTTTTCCATTATTGGTTGACGGGAAAGAAGGAGTTTTGTATGTCCTTTTCCGGCGCGAGCATAAATTTATCAAACGTAAATTGCGTTTTGTGGAATTATTCGTGCGGCGGTGGGCTGTTGATGCTATTTCCTACACTATCAGAATTCAACAAATGCGCGATGGAGCACGTTGGCGGTCTCTTCATTTAATTACCCAATCCTTGAGCCGCATACCAGAAGTTAGCATACCAGAAATTAGTATACCTGATATTAGTAATCTCCTGCGTCGGATTGCTTGGAATACGTTGAATATATTGGGAGCAGATATCGTTAATATCTACGAATATATTCAAACAGAGAGGAAATTTATGAATCCTCCTAAGACAGCAGGGCGACTCAAAGAAGAGCAGAGGATGCGTGAAAAGGTTATTGGTGAACAGAATGTGCCATTCTTGCTAATCACTCGTGGAGAAAATATTTATGCTCAATACCAGGAAGAAGAACCAATATTCCTGAATTCATCCTTCACGAGTCGGGAAGGAATTAAGTCTGTAGCAGGTGTTTTACTAAAGGTAGATGATAAAGATATTGTTGGCGTAATGTTGATTAATTACCGCCGACTTCACAGTTTCTCGGAAGAGGAGAAAAAAATTATTGAAACTCTTGCTTCTTCAGCAGCGATCGCTATCCAAAATCACAGATGGCTGACAGCTCGGGACAAAATAAATCGCCTCATAATAACTACTATAGACCAGGAAAAACTGCTGAAGTTAATTGTCCGGGAATCATTAAAAATTACTGGGGCGGATGTAGGAAGTATATATTTGTTAGATTCAATTAAGCTGGAGCTAGTGACACCAGTTGAACATTCTGTAGATCATATCATAATTGATTCAGACCAGAAACGTATGAGTATAAATCAGGGAATTAGTGGTTGGGTAGCAGAACATGGTCAATCAGTTTTGGTAAATGACGTTAAAAATGATACTCGATATCACCCGTATTTTCCTAATACACGTTCCGAGTTGTGCGTGCCACTTTTAGATAAGGAACACCGAGTATTCGGGGTGCTAAATGTAGAGAGTCAACGTGTTTCAGCGTTTAACCAAAGACACCAAGGGATGCTAGAAGCCTTAGCAAATCAAGCTGTTATTGGTATTACTCAATACTTAGAAAACAAAAAGCAACTTGTGAAAATGAAAACTATGGCTGCTGTAGGTAATCTGGCTGGTCCATTAGTACATCGGATGAATAATGGTGTTGGTGCGATCCGTAGTTGGGCACAAGACATTATTGATGAGGGTAACGAATACAGCCAGAGTAAAGCAACTTATATTTTGTCAACAGCAGACCAGATTATCCAAGCGACAGAACGCATGAAAAGCTGGATTCAGGAGAAGCCCCAGTCTGTAAATTTGCGTTATGCCATAGATACTGCATTAGAGCAAATGTACATACCACAGGTCATCACTCGAATTATCGATGTACCAACCGACCTACCCCCAGTGTTAGGAACCGAACAGCAATTGATTGATATTTTTGACAATCTTATTCAAAATGCTGTAGATGCCATACACCAGAACGGTACAGTTTCTATCACTGGCACACTAGTAAAACTAGAGGTAGGGATCTGGGTTGAGATACGTGTCTGTGATACAGGTGTGGGGATCGCTGCAGAAAATCTGGAGAAAATTTTTGAGTTTGGCTACACCACGAAAGATGCAAAAAAAGGCATGGGTTTCGGATTATGGTGGACAAAATTTTACGTTGAGCAATTTCTTGAAGGGCGTTTAAATGTGGAGAGTGTACTGGGTCAAGGATCGCAATTTACTCTGTTACTACCAGCTTACAATGAGCTAAAAGCTGAGCCATGAACTAGTGTCAAAGACTGGAAGTGGTGACAAAAAGGAGGAGAATATGACAAATTTAAGGGTTCTTTTAGTTGAGGACGATCCAAATTGGCAGAAGATTCTTGAAGGTAAGACCCATAGTGCCTTGGAAGGTATTGGTCGTTCAGAAGACACCATCAAGGTTGTTAAGACCTTTGCAGAAGCTTATGACATTCTTCACGAAAGCCATTGGCATTTGCTAGTCACTGATATCGGCTTAAAAGATTCGTCTATTTCACGTCGTCAAAAGCTAGGTATACAGCTTGTTGAACTGGCTAATCAGCACAACATTCCAGTTATTGTAGTCAGTGGTACTCCAGTTGTAAATACCCAAGATGTTCGTAATTTTTTTAAGGAACATAATGTATCTGACTACTTTAAAAAAGGCACTTTTGATAATAAAAAGTTTATCAACGCAGTCCAGGAGCTTTTACAAAAGCAACTCCAGTTCTTAGCGAATACCAACGAACTTCCAAATAAATTGAATGATGATGACAAACAATATGTAATTATAAAAGATAATCCTATTAAAATTCTGTTTTTAGCATCTGACCCTAGTGATGCTTCTCGACTACGTTTGGGGCAAGAACTGCGAGATATTCAAGAAAGGTTGCAACTAGCAAAACAGCGCGAGAAATTGGTGCTAGAACAACGGTGGAGCGTACGTTCTACAGATATCAGTCAAGCAATACTCGATATTGAGCCTCAAATTGTACATTTTTCCGGTCATGGCATAAACACTGGTGAGCTTTGCTTTGAAGATAACTTAGGAAAGTTTCAGCCTGTACACCCTGATGCTTTGGCAGCATTGTTTGCACTGGTAAATGAACAAGTTAATTGTGTCGTTTTAAATGCTTGTTATTCAAAAACTCAGGCTGAGACTATTGCTAAATATATTCCGTTTGTTATTGGTATGAACCAAGAAATTGGCGATCAAACAGCGATCGCATTTGCTGTCGGTTTCTACACAGCCCTTGGCGCAAACCGTTCTATTGAGGAAGCTTACAGGTTTGGTTGTACGCAAATTCAACTACAAGGTATTTCAGAGCATTTAACCCCAATTCTTTATCAAAAATCATTCACCAATCATGTAGAAAAGTAGAGACGCAAAATTTCGCGTCTCTACTAGAATGACTTATTAAAGAATCTTAACCGTGAATAGCAGGAGCGCTGATAGCAACAGGAGCAACTTCACCAGCCGCCAAGTCGAGGGGGAAGTTGTGAGCGTTGCGTTCGTGCATCACTTCCATACCCAAGTTTGCACGGTTGAGAACATCAGCCCATGTGTTAACAATACGACCTTGAGAATCAAGCACGGATTGGTTAAAGTTGAATCCATTCAGGTTAAACGCCATCGTGCTGATACCCAATGCGGTGAACCAGATACCAACAACGGGCCAAGCCGCTAAGAAGAAGTGCAAGGAACGGGAGTTGTTAAAGCTAGCATATTGCCAGATTAACCGTCCGAAGTAACCGTGAGCGGCTACAATGTTGTATGTTTCGTGTTCTTGACCAAATTTGTAACCATAGTTCTGGGACTCGCTCTCTGTTGTTTCACGTACCAGAGAGGAAGTTACCAAAGAACCGTGCATTGCACTGAACAAAGAACCTCCGAACACCCCAGCAACACCCAGTTGATGGAAGGGGTGCATCAAAATATTATGCTCAGCTTGGAATACGAACATAAAGTTGAATGTGCCGCTGATGCCTAAAGGCATACCGTCAGAGAAGCTACCTTGTCCAATTGGATAAATTAGGAAAACGGAAGTTGCTGCTGCAACGGGGGCAGAGTAAGCAACGCAAATCCAAGGACGCATTCCCAGACGATAGCTGAGTTCCCATTGACGACCCAACCAGCAGAAAATACCAATTAGGAAATGGAACACAACGAGCTGGTAAGGACCACCGTTGTAGAGCCATTCATCTAGAGAAGCTGCTTCCCAAATGGGGTAAAAGTGCAATCCAATAGCATTGGACGAAGGAACAATAGCACCAGAGATGATATTGTTGCCATATATTAAAGAACCTGCAACAGGCTCGCGGATACCATCGATATCAACAGGTGGTGCCGCAATGAAGCCAATGATAAAGACAATGGTAGCGGTTAACAATGTAGGAATCATCAATACACCGAACCAGCCGATATAAAGACGGTTGTCAGTGCTAGTAATCCACTCACAAAACCGATCCCACAGATTGCCGCTTTCGCGTGTTCTTACAGTTGTGGTCATGACTTGATTGGTTATAAAGTGCTTACAAAACGTGTCTCAATTCTTATGAATTGAGAAATCTAGTCTTTTGCAAAACTTGGCTCTGACCTTCTCCCCAAGTGCCGGGACTATTTATTTACCTCACACCAAAAATTATGCTTACTCATTTCCCTAGGAAGAAGAAGTTATAAGTGGGAAACTTTGTCCAACTCTTAATATCTGTTTTTACATTAATTTTATGTGTTTATCAATATATTTCTCTAAAGTTTTTATACAAAGAATCAAATTTATCTATACAATTCTTCATATAATTCTTGTTAGGTCTAATACACTCCGTTCTTCAGCTTTTTTTGGGATGTATCAACAAAATTTGGGGAATTTAGTTATTGATAATCGGTAATAAATAGGTTGTTCTTTGTATAAGAGTAGTAATGTACTCCAGTATAATTAAAAATTTGTAACATGAAGGCGAGGTTTAGAAACCCGGTATCTTGAAGATACCGGGTTTCTTGTCTCTCATGACAGATTGCTGTAACAGGAATGCTTCATAATTATTTACAAAATTTTGTTTTTAATTAAACTCCATTAACTTAGTCTTAACTCAAAATTGATGACAATTTGACCCGCAATTAACATTCAGTTGATAAATTTTTTCTATTGACAAAGGAAAACCATGGGCTCCTGATGTTCAGGCAAATCTGTCAGAAAACCCGCACGTCAAGTTCTTTAACGGCAATGTGCGCGGTTATGTCCGGTGTCATATTACACGCGATGCTTGGTATAGTTACTATCGCAATGTTTCAACAACTAGCGATCGCGACTCTGCAACCATCAACAACCTTGCTTCCTTCATGGTTGTCAATGGTCTAGCAGGCGCACAGCAGATCTAAAGCGCCGATGAAATTCCAAAAACCCGGTTTCTTCGAGTTAGTGCAACGAAAAATTAGTCTTTTCGACGACAGAAACCGGGTTTTTTAACCCAATGAGTGAATAGAATACTATACCAATACTGTTCGGATAAGCGAGAATTAGAAACCCGGTATCTTGGAGATACCGGGTTTCTGACACGCGTGCTTAACCGAACCGTATTGATAACGCTCCTTCATCACTAACGCTGCGAAGTTTTTCCAAAGGGATTTTATTTAGTGTTGATAACTGATAGCTGACTGCTATGGTTTAATATCACTCTCTCCACGCATAATTTTAAATATATCTCTGACAACTTTATTCCGAATTTGATAAAGATTAGTGAGATGATTTTTTTTGATTCTAATCTGCTCGAAATAATGAACAAGTTTATCACAATGACTTTCCAAATGTCCGTTATAACGCTGTTGTCCACAAGCACCCGCTAAACCTGATTGTTTAGAACTAGTTGGCAACTTTTTCAATAAACTATTAATATCTTGCCAATCGTCTTTTGAATTATACAGAAATAGAATTAATTTACAAGTAGCTGACCATATTTTTCCTAAATCAGCAAACTGTGTCAATCGATGAGGATACAAACCTCTCACTAAAGCATCTCCCGTCTCAAAAATTCTTTCTAAGTAAATTGTTCCATCACTAGGATTTCTCTGTATAGAATTTCCATCTTCAGCAATAGCCCAACAATAAGTGAACATTCTTGTAGCTTTATTAATCCTTATTTCCAGTTGACTTTCATTTGATTCATGACCGCATAATTCAAGCATCCCCATAGCAAATAGAAGAATACTTGAATGGGTACCGAATAAGTAAATTGATTGATATTCATCTCTACGAATTTGTTTCAATATAGAAAAATCAATATTTATGACGTTCTTATCTAGCGAATAAGTTTGCTCTTTACTATCTTCTCTCAGTTCTTGAATAAGTGGTACAACTTGAATTTGTCTATTTCCATAATTCTCATAATATTTACCATCAATAGCATTGACAGTTATTCTTCCCCCATTATCTTTAATTTGTTGATAGCACAAGTTGCCAGTATTTTTATAACAAATAAGAGCATGATCTATCAGTCTTTTGCTCCAATTAATACACTCTTCTCTACTAAATCCTTTTGATGATGGTTCATCATTCCCTAAATAAGCTACCATGAGATAACACCAGCTTTGATGAGCAGACCAATAAGCATAGTGCGCTGCATTACCATCTCTAGCTGCATAGAGGCGTGCTTTTTCCAATAAACGGATTGGTTCTATTAAAGAATCCCACCGACTACCAGGAGAGTCTGTAAAAGAAGGTGTAAATATGTAGAGTTTTGCTCTATGGGCATATATTCTTGATAAAATATAGAAAAAAGGATGAAAGTTACTTTGTCCAGATTCACGAATAATATTATGTTTCTTCAAGAAAATTTTTAAATATTCTTCAGCACAATTTAAGCTAGTTATAGCTGCTTGAATAGCACTAGAACGGTCGTTATGTAATTGACGGCTTTCAGAATCCTCTAAATCAGTTAAGTAGTGATATCGAAATTTACAAACCTCATATTTTGCAAGCATTAAATCGTTGAGAAATTGATTTTTACCTTTTTTAAAACTTTCTATATGAGGTTTAAGAACATCAAGATATTTTTTGGCGATGCGGTAAAGACCTTCTTTAAGATATGCTTCAGTGATTGTAAGATGAGCGTCATAAGCAACTGAACTCCAAAAATATTCGGAACTTTTATCTGTAAAATTATACTCATTATCGCAATCACGATATCTATTTTTGAAAATCGTTTGATTAAGATAGCCTTCCATTGCTTTTAAAGAAAATGGATAAAAGTTTAAATAGTTTTCGGCTTTTCTTAGTGCATTAATTTCTTCAACACGATGACACAGTTGAGTTAGGTATGTTGTAGGATTTATTCCAGTTTGTTTAATTGCTCTCAATCTTGCATGAAGTGCAGCTTTTGCTGCTACTTCTACTAAATCAAAACCGCAATATTCTCCAAAAGCAGGTTCATAACTACTAACTATTTCATCATAACTTTTCTGAGAATGAATTGCTTTTTCAATGTCCTCTTTCTTACACAAGTTTACTAAATTATATGACCACACTAAGCTAGGACTACCAAAAAATTCATTATTAGTTGCAATATTACGAGCCACGGGCAAGTATTCCTTTAAACAAGGAATATCCCATAATAAAACTCTATTAATTACAGCAATAATATTGTAAATTGGACTTCCAATACCAGTAATTTCTTCAAAAAATTCTAATTTTTTATCGCTTGTATTAAAGTAACTGATTTCATAATAATCATTTGGGAAAAACGAGCAATATTTTGCAGGAAACTTGACATAAAAATGCACTTTAATTTTATATACAAATTGTTTTTGCACACCATTCACATCTTCGCTATCTTCAGAGCTTTCTAAGAGCCTAGGATTGAGTACACCTGTTGTTTGCTCTTCAGTTTTCAAATATAAAGGTAAAGGTTGTGTCTTTTCAATTTCTATATATTTAAGGTTAATAGGAAACTCATCAGTAAGGATTTCATTTTCCACAATTGAACGAGTCAAATGTTGGATAAAAGATTGAGGTAAGCTACTAGTATCTAATTGAGTTTCATCAGGATTTTTATCTCGTAACAAAGATTGAACCTGTCTCAATCCACATTGCAGTTCAATTCTATTGATTTCCCGTTGAACTTTGTTGACTAAATTCTGAATTTTTTGTATTTTAAAATTTTCGTCGATATTTTGATAATATTCTTCCAGTAAAGCTTCTATATATAATGTAATGATTTCTCGAAGTGAAGCTGGCTGAGAAAATTGTTTGTATTCCAATTCTGCTTGTTTTAAAGAGTGATAAATATTTATAGCTTCTTTATACAAAATTAATATATCGTTATACTTTAAACCTTTTACTGTATCAGTAGCAGTTTCCAGTAATTCCTGTATTAAGCTTTCTCCTGGATGTTTCGTAAGATTTAATTTTTCCTTCTCTTCTTGAGTGAGTTGATAAAATTTGCGTAATACTCTTAACTTTTCCTTCCTAGTTAAAATTTGAGGAACGTGTGTTTCTCGCTTTTCTAATTTCTTTTTCGCCCAGTAATCCTGAATAGCCGTTAATATCTCTACTAACTTACCTAAAGTTAATCCAGGAACCGTTACAACAGACGCTCGTTCCTTTGCATCATAGTATTCAGGAAGAACGGAACGTAGAACACGCCTAATAAAAATCCGGTTATTTTTTTGTCCCCACTGGTTAGCAATACTACTTTCATTGGGTTTGTCGTTCTCTTCATTTATTCCTAAGTCTGTCAGATAGTCCAATAAGTATTTATACACAGACTTATCTCTCTGCTGATCGTCAAAGCTACGCCTTCCTAAATTAAGTGAATCTTTGTTAGATGAATCAGAACTAGGCATTTTTTTAGCGAGAACAGTTTGGTGAGGATTGCCAACAACAGTAAGATCAGGTTCAGAACCTAACTCAATTAGGTCTTACTAAATGTACATAAAGTCTAGATTTTGTTGCCGAAGTTTATACAAAATGTGCATTCTAACACACAAATTTTTATTTTTTTAAAGTAAAATAATCAGTAAGTCATGGGAGTATCGCTGAGAAAGACATTTTTTAGGTTAGATTGTTGCAGCATGACGATATATCATTGAATGCTGCTCTGTGTTGCCAGCTTTTGAAATGAATTAGTCTGTACATAATGTACAGCTATGCAATTTATCTTGTACACCTTGAATTTTAAAGAAGAATTATGTATAAACTATATATGGTAGCATATTGTCCTATAAATAACAGCAACTCCTGACAAACACTAAGTTCTTCATCTCTATGAAGTAGTACTTTATTATACTTAAGTCCTATGAACAGCAAAGGCTTGAATAGGTTTACTTTTCATTACTTAGATTCCTTAGATAAAGTTGATAAGCCTAAATCTTGGGACGCACTTGCCAATGTATTGAAGGAGGCTAAACCCTCTAAAATAGCAACTGAAGGAATGGGGAAGACCAGTAAAGAATTGCAGGGGAACCAATTCAAGCGTGTGACAGACTGGTTAATGGAAGTGTTGGGACTTGGTTTTGTTGGACAAAATTCATATCAAGAACAAACGCATCAACGTTCTCTGCGTTTTCAAGCAACTACTCACACGTCGCAGTTGGAAGGTGTAGCAATAGAAACGTGGAAACGAGCCAAAACACATAGAATTAAGTTTCTTCAGAAATATGATAATGTTCCTGTGTATGGTGCTTTAGTAACTGTGGAAGTTGACGACAATGATGAATTACTGGCAGTCAACTCAGCAATTGCTGATTCTGTTGGTGAGGTCGATCCAACTCCAAAATATCAGCCTAAGGAACTTAAGAAGTTAATTCAAGAGCAGACAAAGCGTAACTTGGAGAATTCGGATTTAAAGTCAACTCTTTATTATTACTTTGACTCAAAATCCTCTATAGACTCTACTAAGGGATGCTGGCGACTAGTTTACTTTGTCGAAAACCAACTTAAGAACGTTGATACTCCCTTTCGGTTGGAATCAATACCGGAAATGGTAAACTATGTAATTGATGCTCATACGGGCGAATTGGTTGCTCAAATACCTCGTGTGAAGACTATTCGATAAAAGCTTTAGGGAGAAGACAAAAGAGTTGGTGCGGAGAAAAGAGCAAGCTATCGATTATTTCAGACGGCAACGTATCTTTTTTTGTCAAGCTGAAGGCAATCCTGAACCTCAAAGGCATTTAGAGGATACAATCCAGAGGGTACGCACTTACTACTTTAATTTTTCTTTTGATCGCGATTTTCCTGGCAAAGATATAGTCGCTCCTCCACCTTGGCAACCACAAACTGTTAGCGCTCATGCTAATGCTTCTGATGTCGCAACATTCTTCAGATATGTACTCAATTATTATCCGTTAGAAGAAAATACATCTCAGTATAATTCTACTATTGTATCTATAGAAGACAATACACCCGGAGAGCATCCGGATGCTTTTTGGTCTGCTGATTATCAGTATGCTTTTTTTGGACAACAACGCATTTTCAACAGTAACCAAGATTGTCATGAACTGTGTTGCTATGCTGTTGCCAAAGATATTGTCGCTCATGAGTTTACTCACGCTTTGACAACTTGGACTGTTGGGTTGGATTATAGTGGGGAGTCAGGAGCGCTAGATGAATCCTACGCTGATATTTTTGCCATCTTGATTAAAAATTTTCCCAACAGAAATATTGAACAGTGGAACTGGGAAATTGGAACTGGTTTTGGTACAGATGGTTCTGCTCTCAGGAGCTTGCAGTATCCCAATCAATACCATACCACAATCTTTTTTAATGGCAATAACCAAAAGATTAATCACCCAGAACACTTGAGCAATTACTATGAGTTGCAATGGACTCGAGAGCAAGATTGGGGCGGAGTTCATATTAATTGTGGTATCCATAACAAAGCTGCATACAATTTACTCAACTCTAAATCTGAGCGTGATGGCAAATATATTTTTAAGCCTAAAATAGCATCTGAAATTTTCTATCAAGCATTGACACAATTAAGACCTGACTCTGGTTTTAGCGATAGCCGCCGTGCTATTAGGAATACGATCGCCACCCTATACCGTCATTCTTCTTCTAGGGAAAGGGAAGAAAGACTGAGGGCGATCGCAAACGCATTTGATGAGGTTGGAATTAGCGAGTGAAATGTCTGGGTAGTTCACTGTTAATAAAAATTATTAATAATGGTACAAAAGTTCTTTACCCACGCAAAAAGCTCCTTAACCACCTAATTGCTTCACTTGTCGTTTGTTCGTTTGCAATTTTGAGACATTGCTGCACAATTTCTCTGACATTAGGAAAATAGCTGCTTTCTGTCATTACGTAACTTTCACCCTGCAATCTATAAACTAATAGCTGCTTATTCTTTAACAGCCAAACCTCTGGCACTTGATAAGGGAGATAGTCATTAATATTAGTATAACTAGTAACATCTACCTCGATCGCTAAATCTGGTGGAGGGTCATTTTGCCAGTCAATCCGGTTCTTACCTACTACAGAACTCCAATTTTCAATGTAAAAGCAATAGTCAGGCTCAATACCGCTAACAAGAGGTAAACTCATGGTGATGGGCGTAAATGAGTCGTACCTTTGCTCTAAATGATCTAGCAAAACCTTAACAATATCTGCCAGCAAGCTTGCATCTCTTCCATGCTCTGGTAGCGGTACCATTAGCAAAATTTCTCCAGGTCGATATTTAATGCGAGGCGAGCAGCGATCGCCCAGTTGCTGACTTAGGGCTTGATAGTCTTGCCAAGTTCCCAACATCCTTACAACTGTACCAGGTGGCAACTCAATTCTTTCAGGTGTAATTACAGCGTGCATATTCGCCTGCTTTTAGCTAAAACCGACTACACCACAACAGTTGACTGTTTGATTCCTCTAGGGACTTCCAAAAAATGATTCCCCAAAAATCCCTTGTGGTACGGGCGACACGAGCCGTCAAAAGCCGGGACCCCCATATTCCGATGGAATTTATCTTTTGGAAATCTCTATAACAAAGCAGTCATAGCTTGAATTTAACACACAAGTGACAGAGAAACCCGGTTTCTTTGAGATACCGAGTTTCGTTTTGACTTATCCTAGTAGTTCTTAGTTGAGATGCATGCGCTAAAGCGCTACTACTAACAAATTACATAAAACTTTAAAAATCAAAGTAAATGTAAGGTAAGCTGCCATCTGGAGCAAATAACCAAACGATGTAGAAACACAGAGGTACAAACACTAGCTTGACTGGCCAATTGAATTGTAGCTTTAGCGTTTGGTTAAAAGCATAGAATATGCCCATGAAGGCAACTAGAGCGACCATGAGTATTGCCAATTGGAATTGACTCATGTCAAGAACTTCAACATACACCTTTTGAGCAAATTGTATATCGGCTGGATAACCCCACAAGTGCTGAAAGACCAGGGATGACTGTTCCAGGTTTGGCAAACGGAACCAAATCCATGAGGTGAAAACCATCAGTTGTGTAGTTAACCAAGCTAAGAAGACACCTAATGGCTTTTGCCAGAAATTTTCTAAATCCTCGCTGCGATCGCTAATAGCATCTGTTAGTCGATGCACAACTAAAGCTATTCCGTGGTAAAAGCCCCAAACCACAAAACCCAATCCAGCACCGTGCCAAATACCAGCAACTAACATCACTATCAATAAGTTCAGGCAGGTTCGATCCAAACCTTGGCGAGAACCACCTAAAGGAAAGTATAAGTAATTACGCAACCAATCTCCTAAAGTTATGTGCCAACGCCGCCAAAACTCAGCAATACTGGTGCTAAAATAAGGAGCTTGAAAATTTTCAGGTAAGACAAAGCCAAATAGCATAGCGCTACCGCGAGCAATGTCTACATAACCACTGAAATCTAGATACAGCTGCAAACCATAAGCGAATGTGGCTAACCATAAATCAATGCTACCTGCCCGTTGCAGATTGCCGAAGCATAAATCGACAAAAATTCCTAAGTGGTCTGCGAAAATACCTTTTTTAACGGCACCTCTAGCAATAAGCCACAATCCTTCAGAAACTAAATCAGGAGTGGGATAATGAAGATTTCCAAATTGCTTTGATAAAGTGTGAAAACGAGTGATAGGACCAGAAATGAGTTTGGTAAAAAAGAATTTATAGGCTGTAAATCTAAGAAAATCTTTAGTAGCGGGCGCACCACGATAAACATCAACTAAGTAGGCGATGCATTCAAAGGTAAAAAACGAAATTCCCAAAGGCGCAATCAACCGAAAAGAGTCTGTCGTTGAAGTTGTTGGGCTTTGGACAATAAACTTCACAATAGGTATTAAATATTTGAAACCTAGTAATATTGATACATTTAAAACTACACCAAGCCACAACAACTTCAAGCGGCGGCGGTTCCAATCAATTTGAGCAAAATGCCAATCTTCGTTAGAAAGCTGCCAAGCGACATTGTGTTGACCAGGTGAAGTGTTTTCACCGAGCTCAATGCCTACACGAAAATTGATATAAATCAGTGCAAATAGTAAGGGAATATACTGGACTTGTAATGATGCATAAAAGACAATACTTGCGATTATAAGTGTCCACAGCCTAAGTTTTTCTTGCGACACAGACCAGTAAATTCCCAAGATACTGAGTAAAAAAAGCCCGTATATTATTGATATAAAGTTCATAGAAGAATTATGAATTATGAGTTATGAATTATGAATTATGAGTTATGAATTATGAATTGGAAATTGGGAATTATGAATTCTGTTTTTTATTCAGCATTCAGCATTCATAATTCATAATTCATAATTATTTACTGGACCAAGGAATCATAGGGTCATTAGCCAGCTTTTTCGAGACTTCGTATGCGCCGTAGCGGTTGAGGTGACTGGGGTCAGAAAAGTAATCGTTTGCTTTAGGCCATAGCTGAGTTAAATCACGGTACGTAAAGCTTGGGCGATCGCTCAGGCGTAACATATACTGCTGAAATTCACTCTCATATTTTGAACGTATTGGGTCTAGGTATTCTGCTGTTAAAGGCATATTAACGAAAACCAGAGAAATTTTTTGAGATTCAGTGAAGTCAAGCACTGCTTGCAAAGCTGCATCTTGTTCGTCTCCAAGGAGAAAATTGTTATAGTCGTTGTCGTAATTACCAGGAACTTTTGGGTGTTTCTTATAGTATGTTGACGGATGAAAGCGTATAGATAAGGGTAGGAAGCCATCAAAATCTAGTGCTTGTTCTGAAGTATCTGCTTCTGAATAAGCGTTAGTTGAATCTGTCGTTTCTACAGATGTGTAAGTGCTAAGTTTAGGTAACCATTTTATAGATTGTCTCAATATGTTTTTAAGTTTTTCGCGTTTTCCATAACTAGCAGATAAACGAGACAACTCTTGATTTAACCATTTATCTGCAGCTTCATAACCATTAATTTTTTGATTATTTTCTACACTTTTCTTTGCTTCTTCAATGTTAGAATGTTTCTGTTTTTTCATGACTTTTTCTAATACATATTTATACCCTGGTGACGTGGCAATCGTATTAAAAGTCATATCTTCTCGACCACTGTTAAAAGCACGAGCACCATCAGCCCAGAGAATAAGTTTTGGCAACTCCGATGGTTCTAAAACCTGACGAAGAATAAAATCAACAACTTGTGCCGTTGCTCCGTTAATTCCTAAGTTAAAAACATCAGTATATAAATAGCCTTGACTCGCTAAACCTCTAGAAAGAGCCACTGGGTCTATGCCCCTAAGAGCACGGGAAGAACCAATAATCAAAATATCCGGTGGACTACCTTTTTTCAAAACACGTTGTTTGTAAAGTGCTAATTGCTCATCTAATTGTCGAGAATTGAAGCTAGGCATTGATGAGCGTGCTGCTAAGACAATAGCAGTTGCATTTGCTTTTTGCTTAAGAGGCGCAGCTTCTAAATTTCTTTGCTGAGTGTTAGACGTATGTGTAAATTCAGACGCATTAAATGCAGAACTTTTCTGTTGGGAGGATTCCCTACCCGAAGTACTAGCAAAAAATGCTGTGTTCTCGCTCTTGTCGTTATCAAAGGATGCGTTAGCAGACGATGTAGATGAAGCGCTGGCAAAACTTTGGATTGTGGGTGTAAAACGGTCTACGATTTTACTAAATACCCAATCAGCTTGTAAGGCGATTATTAAACCTAACACACCCCACACAAAAGCAGTCCGAAGACCTCTCTCATCGGTAACTTGTCGTTGTGATGGGTTGCTGACAGTGAATAACTGCGTTCCTAAGAAAAACGTTCTAACGCTTGTAGTCCAATCATCTGCGATTTTTACAACAAAAGTATAGACTTCCTCTGTGGTTAAGTCGGGACGCAGTATTGGTTCGTTAGTTTCTTCAGGAAGAAGTTCTCGAACATATGCAGAAGTAGCAGCAAATTCTGGAGTTGCTTCCGGTACTAAACGCTGGCGTTGCTCAAAATCAAGTCCATAATGCCAAAATGGTTCTTTGTTACCAGCACGTCGTCCGTATACACGTACACCTGTAATCTCAGGAATTTTTAACTGGCTTAAAAACTGAGTTATTTGGCTGACCACTTGTTTGCGGGTAGGGCAAACAGGTGCATCACACATAATGTGTAATAAATCACCTTTACGGCGTAACAGGACGCGAATACCTCCTGTCTTCAGACGTAAATCCAAATCGGGATTTAACAAGCGCTCAAGTAAAAAAACGATCGCATATTCATCGCCAGTACTCGCCACTTCTAGCGCTGATGGTGCTAGTGCTGAGTGCTCTTTAGCAGGTAAAGAAAACCAATCAATCCAAGCGGGTTCGCGATCGCCTACCGTTTTTTGTCCGTAGACAGTAGCAGCAATTATCCCTTGAGGAGCAATAGCCTCTAAAAGAGGTTTTATAACTTCCAAGCACAGCGCCTTATCTGGAGAAGGAGCAATTTCTAAAGGATCGGAAGCGGGATGGCAGAATATGTGCAGCGTTGTTTCTTTCAGGGTTGCTTTCACGGCGACTCTCGACGCCAACAACGCCTCGCCTAATAACCGTGATAGCGCCTGTACATCTCCCCAACGCGCCCATTCTTTCAGCATCACCTCCGATGGAGTCAAATCCACTCGCATCAGCCAATTTAGCCTTGCTTCGCCTCTAACACGGGAAGCAATGACAGCATCCTGATAGCCAGAAAGCTTGAGATACCTCAATTTCTGAGCTATTGGTTCGGCGATGACTGATGGGTCGGGGCTGTAACTCGATTCACAAAATATCCACAGGCGAGTTTCACTCTTTTGGTGTTGGTTTGTTGGTTTTTGCTTAATGACCTTAACCTGTACAGCCACACCTAAAGTACTTAAAGTTTCACTGAGATAGCGAGCTATAGCTTCTGGGTGTCCTTGACGTGCCAAACTTTCATTAGAGACAATCAGCGCCCCACCAGGTTTTATACTAGCTTTGCCACCATCTTCCAAAAGTGCTCGCTCCACCTGTTCGAGATGTCGATCCAGTTGATTTAAGTGAACTTTATGACACCATTCAGGTTGCTTTTCGCCTTTTTTCCGTCCGTAGACAAGAACTTGGTAGATAGCCGGTTGCTCTTTACTAGTAAGCCGGTCCAAGTCGGTTTGCTGTAGTGCTTTGAGCAAGTCAGACAGAGTTCGCCAACGCTGAGGACATTCTAAACCTTCACAAAGAATGTGGAGGTCATTTCCCCGCAACCGGACTTTTACCCCAATTGTACTAATCCCTGTGACTTGGCTGACCCACTGCACTAAGGATTGCTGGCTGACTGGTAATACTCTTTTCATAGGCACTTGACTTTACATTCGGGTACTGTTGGGGGATATTGCCTTGACTTGTAAACTAGAACCATACAATTATCTACACTATGTAGTTTTTTTTAACATTTTTGTTACCTTTTTATCTTGCAAAATCTGTAAATATTTAGCTACTACTATCAGCCATCAGCTTTTAGGCATAATTATTTGTATTCAAGGGAATACTGCTTGGTGAGATCGTTTATGCTGCTGATAGCTCGTAGTTGCCAGATTGATGCTTACCTAAATCCTCTCAATAGGAGTTTTTTCAAATTGCAAGACTCGTTATGATTGATTTTTGCGTTTATTTTCTCTTATTATTAAACTTCTAGGAAGTGCCAATGTCACACTCTAGCTCCAAACCCACCACTGATAGTGGATTAGATTTATTTCTGTTCACTATACCTCAGTCTTTCCTCCTGCAAGTTGCTACAGCGTCTATACTACTGCTCTCACTAACAGAAAAAGCTACCGTAGAAACCCTGCAAACCATCGGGGAAGCAAGTGAAGAATTGTTTCGAGGCGATCGCCTTCCCCTACTCAAGTTTCCTGACCAAAACGAACGCAATCAGAGTTAAATCCCAGGTCAGCGTTCAGTCCTCAGCTATCCACTTTCAGCTATAGAGGTGCTTGATGAGCTTATTAAAAACGCCTTAAAATCCCTGAAAAGATGTTCTCTCGCTGACGGTTGACGGCTAAAGTGCTGAACGCTGACGACGCCAGTATCTGAAAACTCAGTCATTTTGTCGCAAATTCTATGTACATTAATTGTCCAACATAGAAAAATCAGAAAGATATATCTTGGTTTACCAGAACAACGGTATGAGTTCCCTTTTATACTCTTTTACTCAGGCAGTGAATATCTACCCCACCTCCGAGGTGTTTTTGCGCCATCGCCTTCAACTCGTTGAGGAACTGTGGGAGTTGGTTCTCCGACAGGAATGCGGTCAAAAGATGGTGGACTTGTTAAAGCAATTGCGAGATTTGTGTTCGCCGGAAGGACAAGCAACTAACGATCAAGCCTCTTCTGTATTCAAGTTAATAGAACAACTCAACATTAACGAAGCAATACGTGCTGCTCGTGCCTTTGCGCTGTATTTTCAGCTGATTAACATCATAGAACAGGACTACGAACAAAGGCAGCAGTTAACTCGCTACGAGATGGAAACAGAAGCCGCTCAGGCTCTTGAGCCATTCCCAAATTTTATCTGTTCGTCAAACCAAGAAGAAGCAGAAGCTCCCATTAATAGCGGACTCGGCTCTGATTTGCTAGCTAGAAGTTGGCAAGCTAACGAGCAAGGGAAGCAAAAAGGTACGTTTGTCAGCTTATTCCCGCAATTATTTAAACTTAACGTACCTCCCCAGCAGATACAACGTCTCATCGAACAGTTGGACGTACAACTTGTGTTTACAGCGCACCCCACTGAAATTGTCCGTCACACAATCCGCGATAAACAGCGCCGAGTGGTACAACTGTTGCAACAGCTTGATGCTGTCGAAAAGCGTTCTAGTAACGGCGGGTATCCCTGGGAAGCTGAAGAATTGCAATCCCAACTACTTGAAGAAATTCGGCTGTGGTGGCGTACTGATGAACTTCATCAATTTAAACCTTCGGTTTTAGATGAAGTAGATTATTCTTTGCACTACTTTCAAGAAGTTATCTTTGATGCTATTCCTCATCTGTACAAACGCTTAAAACATGGATTGGCGAAAACCTTTCCTTGGTTAGACCCCCCAAGAAGAAATTTTTGTAGATTTGGTTCTTGGGTAGGTGCAGACAGAGACGGAAATCCATCTGTAACACCAGAAATTACATGGCAAACAGCTTGTTACCAGCGCAACATGGTGCTGGAAAAATACATCAAGTCGGTGAAGCAACTGATTAACTTGTTAAGTTTATCGCTACACTGGAGTGATGTTTTACCAGACTTATTGGAATCTTTAGAACTCGAACAATCGCAGTTGAGTGAAGTCTACGATAAGTATGCTTTGCGCTATCGACAAGAACCTTATCGGCTCAAGCTATCTTATGTATTGAAGCGGCTGGAAAATACACGCGATCGCAATCAGGCGTTGTATCAAGGCGAAAAGTTAAAGAGTGACGATACCCCCATTTATCGTTCGGGAGACGAGTTTCTCGCAGAACTGCGCCTCATCGAACGGAACTTGACAGAAACAGGATTAAGTTGTAAGGAGTTAGACAATCTTATCTGTCAAGCCGAAATTTTTGGTTTCAACCTAACTCATTTAGATATTCGCCAAGAATCCTCCCGTCACTCAGATGCTCTGCACGAGGTTCTCGAATACTTAGGTATCTTCAAACAACCTTACAACGACCTGTCAGAGGAACAAAGAGTGACTTGGCTGGTTTCAGAACTACAAACTCGCCGCCCACTCATCCCAGCAGAACTACCATTCTCCGATAAAACCAATAATATTATTCAAACCTTACGGGTTGTACGCGCTCTGCAACAAGAGTTTGGTCAAAAGATTTGCCAAACTTACATCATCAGTATGTGCCGTGAAGTCAGCGACGTGCTAGAAGTCTTATTACTGGCTAAAGAAGCGGGACTTTACGATCCCGGTACTGCTGTTGGGACTATCCAAGTCGTTCCCCTGTTTGAAACAGTGGAAGATTTGCGCCGTTCAACTACCACAATGCGACAGTTATTTGCTTTACCCCTCTATCGGGCTTTACTCGCAGGAGGTTACCAAGCAGAAGACACAACGAAAGATTCTTCCTCCCCAGCCTCTTCCCTCACCTCCAACTTACAGGAAGTCATGCTTGGGTATTCTGACAGTAACAAAGATTCAGGTTTTTTAAGCAGCAACTGGGAAATTCATAAAGCACAAAAAGCGCTTCAGAAAGTAGCAGAAGAATTCGGAGTGGCGCTGCGGATTTTCCACGGGCGTGGTGGTTCCGTCGGACGTGGCGGTGGTCCTGCGTATGAGGCTATCTTGGCTCAACCAGGTCTCAGTATCAACGGTAGAATAAAAATTACAGAACAGGGAGAAGTTTTGGCTTCCAAATACTCCTTACGGGATTTAGCCCTGTACAATCTGGAAACTATTACAACGGCTGTCATTCAAGCTAGCCTATTACGTACTGGGTTCGATAATATAGAACCTTGGAACGAAATTATGGAAGAACTCGCAGGGCGATCTCGCCAGCATTATCGCAATCTCATCTACGAACAACCTGATTTTATCGATTTCTTCCACCAAGTCACTCCTATCGAGGAAATTAGTCAACTGCAAATCAGTTCTCGTCCTGCACGTCGTCCCTCTGGAAAGAAAGATTTAAGCAGCCTGCGGGCAATTCCTTGGGTATTTAGCTGGACGCAAACCCGATTTTTGTTACCTTCCTGGTATGGCGTGGGTACAGCTTTACAAGAATTCTTAAACGAGGAACCAGAAGAACACCTGAAATTGCTGCGGTATTTTCATATCAAGTGGCCCTTCTTCAAAATGGTGATTTCTAAGGCAGAAATGACCTTAGCAAAAGTGGACTTGCAGATGGCGCGGCAATATGTCGAGGAATTGTCACCATCGGAAGACAAAGCTCGGTTTGAGAAAGTTTTCGACCAAATTGCCAGTGAATTTTACCTGACACGGAATTTAGTTTTACAAATCACCGGACATCAAAAACTCTTGGATGGTGACCCCGTACTACAGCGTTCAGTACAATTACGCAATGGAACTATTGTACCGTTAGGATTTATACAAGTTTCTCTTCTCAAGCGCTTGCGTCAAGCCAAGACAAATGTCACTTCTGGAGTGATTCACTCTCGTTACAGCAAAGGCGAGTTACTTCGAGGCGCACTGTTAACCATCAATGGTATCGCTGCGGGAATGAGAAATACAGGTTGATTTGTTAGGGGTTAGTGGTTAGTAGTTAGTAGTTAGTGGTTAGGAGTTAGTGGCACAATTAACCACTAACCACTATCCACTATCCACTAACATATGAAAAAAAAGCGCATTCTCATTTGCACCTTTTTAGCACTGCTATCAGGATTTTTTGGTGGTTATGCTGGAGGACAACTGACTCTCAATCTTCACACTCAAAAGTGCCAAAACCAAGCTTGGGGCTTAAAAGAAGTATGTAACACAATTGTAACACCAGGAGCAATATGGCAAGGTAGTACCACAGGACTGTGGGTAGGAACTATCTTGGGGGCGTTTGTTGGTGGTTTGGTCACGAAGAATAGGGTGTAGGGGTGTAGGGGTGTAGGGGTGTAGGTAAATTTACCCTTACACCCATATATCCTTACCCCCTTACACCCCTTTTCTTAGCTATCCGTCGAAGCAGTAGGCTTTCGGAGAGCGCTTAGGGTTCTCCAAGAATTAGTGCTGGTGTCAAAACACCGCCAAGCTCCCCCGGAAGAATCTTTATAGCAAAATAGGGAGCGATCGCCCGCATTAAAATTATCTGTTAAGTAGTACACAATACCTCTGAAAGGAAAAGTTTTGCGACTCAGCCGCTTGGCTACAGCTTGATTGGGACACTCTACAACAAACACGGGTTGTCCATCTAAGTGACCCAAAGAGAAAATGCACATCCGCAAAATGGCTCGCAGCCAGCTTTCGGAGTGATCAAAGTAATCATTGATGATTTTGTTCGTTAGTGCTTCTTCTAGAACACGGTCTTTCTTAGGAGGAGTGTGAGGGTCTGACATAGCGCAACCTATTGCTTTACCGTTGGTTTGAGATTAAACCAAAATCTCCAGAAGTGACAAGAGTATAGCAGTCGTTTAAGAAAATTTTAGGGAAACTCGAGACCAACAGGGCTAAAACTGCAAAAAATGATCTCAACCTTGGTAAAATCTTTCAGTGACGCTGAGATAAAAATGCCGTCAGGTCTAAAAACGCCCAATTCCCACATTCTTGGAGAATTTTAGATGAACCAGGATAATCAAACGACCAAAGGTGCTGATGCTATTGACGAAGCCATTGCACGGGGTATCGACTTTGATGGTTCTCCCATTCCCCCTGCTAAATTAGAACTGTATCACAAGGTTATGGGGTTAGAAGCTAACAGACAGCGTAGTGGCGTCTCGAACACGATGCGATCGCGTATCGTTAGAATTGGCGCAAAACATATCCCCCAAGCCGAACTTAACCAAATGCTCGTGGATGCCGATTTTGCTCCTTTAAAAGAAAAAGAAATTGCTTTTTACTATGGCTAATGGTTAATGGCTAATGGCTAATGGCTATGAACAGTTAGCAATTAGCAATTAGCCATTAGCAATTAGCAATTAGCAATTAGCTCAACCCATAAAGAAGCCCCACGTCCTACACGAAGTGAGGCGTGGGATGAATTTTGGGGCAATGACGAAACCGCCTCCGACCATAGTTGAGTGCAACTCAACCGGGGAGTGAGGTGGTTGAGGAATTGCCATTCTCAAGTTTAAGTGAATCTATAAAATCTTCTATTATTGCTGTCATTGTTTTGTCTTTCTGTACAGCATATAACCGAAATTTATTTAATCTTCGTTCACTAATCCGAATTTGTAAATATGGCTCTTCCGTACTTGTTATGCTAAAATAACAAGTACGGAATCGGGAAC